>DATKBB010000033.1:0-43316 GCA_035514295.1 Candidatus Limnocylindria bacterium
TCGGCGCCTCACGCCACCACACGGAGCGCCTCGGCGATATGAGTCGGAACTACGATCCGAGTGGTGGGACAGGGAGGTTCAAATCCGCTTGAGCCTCCGACCCCAGCGTCCCAACGCACCACCCGCTCAGGCCGACTGAGGTCCGCGCCCAGCTCTCGCCGGCCTACGATAGGTATGGTTGTTAGTACGTCCCCAACACCTGCCGGGGACGCCATCACTGCCCGACAATCCCTGGGCGTTGCGTCTGCGCACCACTGTTGCGCAAATGCAACACAACGCCCGATTATGTAACCCCCGACGCACGACGGCATCAAACAATGGATACACCGTCGCGAGGGCAAGCCGTGCAGTCCGACAAACTGTCGCAGTCACTCGAGTTGCGCTCGAGGGGGCTCGTGGAGCCACACGCCGAGCCGGCGATGCGCGAGATCCTCGAGGTGCTGAGACGCCGCTCCGTCGAGCTTCACGGTCGCGGCCGGGTTGCCGAGTCACTGCTCGCGCTGGCCCTGGACATCCTTGGCGACGATTCCGATCTTCACCCTTCTGAGCGAAGGTGGCTCGTTGAGGCACTGGCGATGCCCGTCAGCGAGGCCGCGCACGAGGCAGTCGACACCCTGCTGCGCGAGATGGCCGTCGTGCTGGACGTCGCGCCGGCGCTACGCGTGCCGGCCGGCTTTCGCGCGCCGGTCAGCCGCATCGACTTCGAGTAGCGGCTCGGCGCGGGCCTTCCTCGACGTTGACCGCCTGCAACACCCCTTGTACCCGCTGAGCGGTACCCAAAGTACGGCTTGCCCTGCACCACTCCGCACGTGAGCATTTGGCACAGCAGTCCGGCCGACCGTAGCGTTCGGCTCGCCAGCCGGCCGGTCTTCCCCGCACCGCTGCGTGGCGGGCGATCAACGAGGAGTTTCATGGCGTCGATGGCAGTCAACGAACTGGGACCCATGCTCACGGCGAGTGAGGTGGCAGAGCTTCTGCATCTGCACGTCAATACCGTCAAGCGCCTGGGTGACCGCGGCGAGCTGCCCTTCTACCGCGTCTGCAAGCGGGGCGACCGCCGCTTCCGCCTGGAGGACGTCAGGCAGTTCCTGGCCAACAACCGCTAGGTTCCGCCGGGCGCCGCGGGCGCCACACCAAGTCAGCGTTCCATGTGCCAGAACCGCCGGCCGCGAGGCCGGCGGTTCTCTTTGCGCCTTCGAACCACCCTGCCGGCCCAGTGGATCCTCGCGCGCTCCCGCAGAATGACCCGATGATCGACCTTTCGCTGACCGACGAGAACAGGCTCGTCCAGTCGACCGTCCGCGATTTCGCCGCCGCCGAGATCGAGCCCCACATCGCCGAGTGGGACCGTAAGCACGAGGTCCACCGGGAGGTTTTCGCGCGCATGGGCGAGCTGGGCTTCCTGGGCGCGCCGATCCCCGAGCAGTACGGCGGCCCCGGGCTCGACTATGTCAGCCTGGGCATCCTGTGCGAGGAGCTCGAGCGCGCCGACACGGCCTTCCGCGTGATCATGAGCGTCCATGTCGGGCTGAACTCGCTGACCTTGCTGCAGTGGGGCACCGAAGAGCAGAAGCAGCGCTGGCTGGTGCCGCAGGCCAAGGGCGAGAAGCTGGCCACCTTCGCGCTGACCGAGCCGGGCGTGGGCACGGACGCGGCGAACCTGGCTACCACCGCCCGCCGCGACGGCGGCACCTACCACCTCAACGGCTCCAAGGTCTGGATCAGCCTGGCCGACATCGCCGACCACTTCCTCGTCTTCGCCACGCTCGACCGCTCGAAGGGTCACGCCGGCATCACGGCCTTCGTCGTCGAGCGCGGCATGAACGGCCTCTCCACCGGCACGATCAAGGGCAAGCTGGGCATCAACGCCGGCAATACCGGCGAGATCTTTCTGGACGACGTGCGCGTGCCGGCCGAGAACCGCATCGGCGAGGAAGGGGAGGGCTTCACGATCGCAATGAGCGCGATAGACCAGGGGCGCTACACCGTCGCCTCGGGCGCCGTCGGGCTGGCCCAGGCCTGCCTCGACGCGTCCGTCAAGTACGCCAAGGAGCGCAAGACCTTCGGGCAGGAGATCGGCCGCCACCAGCTGGTCAAGCAGATGATCGCCACGATGGGCGCCGGCATCGAGGCCGGCCGGCTGCTCTGCCGCCAGGCGGCGTGGCTCAAGAACCACGGCCTGCGCAACACTCGCGAGACCAGCCTGGCCAAGTGGTTCTGCACCGATCATGCCGTTCAGTCGGCGCTCGACGCGGTCCAGATCCACGGCGCCTACGGCTACTCCAGCGAGTACCCCGTCGAGCGCTACCTGCGCAACTCCAAGGCGGCGGTGATCTACGAGGGCACCAGCCAGCTGCACACGCTCATCCAGGCCGATTACCTGCTGGGCTACCGCCAGGACAAGCCGCTGCGCTGCCCGCCGCTGCCGGCGGCCGGCTTTGAGCGCGCCTGACTGGCGTGTCGTTGTCGCAAATGTCGGTGATGGCGACCGCGAATCGCTCCTGAGCGGGTCAGCACCGCCTCAGCGCGCAGATTTCGTCGCAATCGTCGGCCAGCGCCGACTTCTGCGACAAGTCGATCGATGTCAGGCCGCAGCCGCCGTAATGCTGTCGGTATCTCCGACTTCTGCGACAAACTGCCGCCGCCCGGCTGAGTGACCAGCCGCGGGCAGCACGCCTCTATGCCGCCGTCCGCTGGATGACGACGAGCGTGATGTCGTCCGAACGGGGCGCGCCGCGCATGAAGCCCGTCACGGCGTCAAGAACGGCCAGGGTCACATCTGTCGCAGCGGCGCCGGCGGCGCCTGCCAGGGCGGCCTGCGCCAGGCGCTCGTCGCCGAACAGGCGGCCTTCCGGATCGCGCGCTTCGGTCACCCCGTCGGTATAGAAGATGAGCGTGTCGCCGGGCTCCAGGCGGACGCTGAAGTCACTCAGCTCGATGCGCCGGAAGGCGCCCAGGATGACGCCCGGCGCATCCAGCTCTACGGCGCTGCGCGCGCCGCGCCTGATGAGCAGCGGCAGGTCGTGGCCGGCGTTGGCGAAGGTCACTAGGCCGGAGGTGATGTCCAGCCTGGCGTACAACGCGCTCAGGAAGAGGCGCGCCAGCCGATCTTCGGTCAGCACCTGGTTGGCGCTCATCAGCAGCTGGGCCGGGCTCTCCGCGCGGCGCGCCTCCGAGCGCAGCACGGCCCGCGAGTGGGCCATCATCAGCGCGGCCGGCACGCCCTTGCCGGTCACGTCGCCGATGACCAGCTCTAGCCGTCCCTCCGGCAGCGCGTGGTAGAGGAAGTCGTAGAAGTCACCGCTCATCTCGCGGGCGGCCAGGTACTTGGCGTCGAAGGTGTAGCCCGGCGCCACCGGGCAGGCAGGCAGCAGGCTCAGCTGGATGTCACGCGCGACGCGCAGCTCCTCCTCCAGCCTGCCCGCCATGTCAGAACGCGGCGAGGGCAGTGGAGCGGTCTGTGTGGACTTCGAAGAAGCGCTTCATGCCCGTGCGCTCTAGCACCCGGTCGACCTGCGCCTGAGGGTTGAGCAGCTTCAGCTCGCTGATCGTCTCGTCGAGATCTTCGGCGTCGTGCAGCGCCCCGTAGCCTAGCTCGGGGTCGGGCGGTGCCTGGCCGCGCAGGAGCATGGCCACGCTGTGCAGCGCGAACAGTCCGGCGCTGCCCATGTAGAGCAAGCCGCTCAGGTCGAGGAGCAGCCGGCTGGCGCCCGCCTGGGTGAGCTCACGCGCACGCTCGATGAGCTCGACGTAGCTCGAGGCGTCGAGCTCGCCCTCCAGCTTCAGGACCGCCACGGGGTCGCCTGCCGGCGTGGCCGCGTTCTCGACAATGATGTCCACTGTTCAGCCCTCCTCCTCGTCGTCGAAACAGCTCTTGACCAGCGTCAGCTCGTTGCCTTGCGCAGTCCGCCGGTAGTGCACTTCGTCGGTCAGTTCCCGCACCAGGAACACGCCCAGCCCGCCCGGCCGGCGGCGCAAGAGAGGCAGCGACAGGTCGGGCGCTGGCAGCGCCGTCGGATCGAAAGCCGGCGCGTTGTCCAGCAGGCGGACGACCAGTTTGGGCCCAGCCCGTCCGACTTCGACGATTACTTGCCCCGGCCCCGCCCGGTAGCCGTGCAGGATGATATTCGCGACCGACTCGTCGACGGCCTGGACCAGGTCACCCACCGCCCGCGGCGGGGCTCCCAAGGAAGCCGCCCCGTCGCGCACGAAGGCGCGCACGGCCGCCAGCTGGCCGACGTCGGCTTGTATCTCCAGTCGCTGCGCCTGCCCGGCTAGCGCCGGCACGTCGCCCATGGCGCTCATCATCGCCCAAGGCGCACCTCCCGCGTGAGGGGCAACCGCGTCGGCCGGAAGCCGTCGCGCCGGGCGGCGATGGCGAACAGCCGCGTTTCACGCAGAGCGCAGGCGCGTGGATCGTTGTCGCCGGATCCCGTCTACGGTCCGACGTTCACCACACCCATCATCGCGGGATGGATCGAGCAGGTGTAGTCGTATGTACCGGGCGTTTCGAAGGCGTGCTGGAACGTCGCCCCGGACTCGAGCGTCCCACTATCCGGCCCGTCCTCGAAGGTGACGGTGTGCGGCGCGGCGCCGTCGTTCACCCAGTTGATGGGCTGGGCCAGGCCCACGGTCAGGGTCGCGGGTGCGTACGCAAGGTCGACGATCGAGACGCTCGCCGGCTCAGCGCCCTGTGCGGTCGGCTGCGCCTGCTCGCCGCTACAGGCCGCGAGGAAGGCGGCGCTGAGCAGCACCGCGCTGAGTCTGCGCATCTGACAACTCCTTCGTATCAGTCGGCTACTGTGATCGTGCCCCGCATCGCCGGATGGATGGCGCAGATGTAGTCGAACGAGCCGGCCGACTCGAACGTGCGCCGGAAAACGCCGCCCGTCTCGAGCGCACCGCTGCTCTCGCCCTCGTCGAACGTCACCGTGTGCGGCGCGGCGCCCTGGTGCGTCCAGGTCACTTCCGTCCCGGCGGACACTTCAAGGCTCTGCGGCTGGAAGCTGAAGTCGAGGATGGTGACGGCGGCGCCGCCGGCGGTCGGCTCAGGCGCGGGAGTGGCGGTGGGGGCAGGCGTGACCGGCGCGGCAGTAGGCGTGGCCGGCGGCGCGGTTGCCGTAACCGGCTCAGCCGTGGGCGTAGGCGGCGCCGCGGTTGGCGTAGCCGGCGCGAGGGTGACGGGGGGCGCCGTGGGTGACGGCGACGGGCCGGGCGTGGCGGCGGTGCAACCGAGTAGCAGGAACACTGTCGCGATCAGCGCAGCAGTTAGCGTCCGCACGGCATCTCCTTCCAGTAGCTATGGACGAATACGCGGGCCTGGGCCTGGGCGGATTGCCAGCGCTCTTGGCCGTGCGCCGAGCCGCGCACCAGGCAGTCAGCCTCCCCAGCGCTCGTGATGGACGAGCTCGCCGAGCGGTCGCCGCCCGCCCGGACGCAGCGGGCGGGACAGATCCTCGGCCCGCGCCGGGTAACCGAAGCTGAGGATGTACTCGCAGTGCTGGTCGGACGGGTAGCCCAGCATCGAGCGGCAAAGCTCCTGCTCGTAGACTGTCGCCGGCACGGAGCCGATGCCCCACGACCAGGCCAGCAGGGTCATGTTCTGGGCCGCCCGACCGAGGTCCCACATGACCGAGTGCGGGCCGTCGCCGACAGCGGGCGCAACGAGGGCGATACCCACCATCGCGCCGGCCAGGTGACCGGCGAAGGGGCCCACCCGGGCCAGCTCGGCCAGCCGCTGCCTGTCGCGCACGATGATGAATGCCCAGCGCTGCAGGTTCTTCGACGAGCCGGTCCGTCGCGCGGCGTCGAGTACGCCGCGCACCACATCGTCACTTATCGGCCGGTCACTGAAGTCGCGCACCACGCGCTGCGTCCGAATCGCCTCCTCGACATCCATGGCCCCAAGTCTAGGCTGGCCCGGCGGGACACGGCTTAGACTCCGCGGAGTGACGCAGGCCAGTCGCACTGACGGGTTCCCGGCGCTGATCGAGGTCGTCGTCGAGATCCCATCGGGCAGCCGCAACAAGTACGAGTACGACGAGACCGCGGGCGTGATGCGCCTGGATCGCGTGCTCTCGTCGGCCGTCTTCTACAACTTCGACTACGGCTACGTGCCGGGCACTCGGGCGGACGACGGCGATCACACAGACGCGATGCTGCTGCTCGAGGAGCCAAGTTTCCCTGGCTGCCATGTCTGGGCGCGGCCGGTGGGCGGGCTGCGCATGAGCGACGAGAAGGGGGAGGACTTCAAGGTACTGTGCGTAGCGCTGGGTGACTCGCTGTGGGACCACGTCACCCGGCTGGACCAGGTGTCGCCCCACCGCCTGCGCGAGATCGAGCACTTCTTCGCCACCTACAAGCTGCTCGAGGACAAGCGGGTGGAGGTGCACGGCTGGGCTGACCTGCAGGCTGCGCTCGAGCTACTGCGCGCGGACCGCCAGCGCTGGCTGGACGAGCGGGCCGGCCGCACGCGCCAGGCCTGAGGCGGGGAGACGACGGTCGTGGCGCGCAAGCAGGAAGTGCTGGAGGTGGCCGGCCGATCGGTCACCGTCAGCAACCCGGCCAAGGTCTACTTCCCCACGGCGGGCTACACCAAGCTGCAGCTGGTCGAGTACTACCTGGCCGTGGCCGAGGGCGCGCTGCGCGGCGCCGGCGGCCGGCCCATGGCCCTCAAGCGCTTCGTCGACGGCGCCCAGGGAGAGTTCTTCTTCCAAAAACGGGCGCCCGAGTCGCGGCCCGACTGGATAGAGACGGTCGAGCTGGCCTTCCCCTCCGGACGGACGGCGCACGAGATAGTCCTGCGTGACGCGGCCCAACTGGCCTGGATCGCGAACCTGGGCTGCATCGACCTCAACCCGCACCCTGTCCGGGCGGACGATCTGGACCACCCCGACGAGCTGCGCGTCGACCTCGATCCGGTGCCCGGCGTTGAGTGGGGCCAGGTCCGCGACGTCGCTCTAGTGGCGCGCGAGGCACTGGACGAGGTGGGCCTCGTCGGCTGGCCCAAGACGTCCGGCTCGCGCGGCATCCATATCAACGTGCGCATCGAGCGGCGCTGGACCTTCGACGAGGTCCGCCGGGCGGCACTCGCCCTGGCCCGCGACGTGGAGCGGCGCGCGCCCGGCATCGCCACCAGCAAGTGGTGGAAGGAGGAGCGCCAGGGCGTCTTCCTCGACTACAACCAGAACGCCAAGGACCGCACGGTCGCCTCCGCCTACTCGGTCCGCCCGACACCCGACGCGCGAGTCTCCATGCCGCTGACCTGGGAGCAGGCGGCCGACGTCGAGCCGGCCGACTACACGCTCGCCACGGTGCCGGTGATCTTCGCGCGGGAGGCAGACCGCCACGCCGGCATCGACGATGCGACGGGATCGCTCGACGCCCTGCTCGAACTGTCCGAGCGTCACGAGCGCGAGGGGCTGGGTGACGCGCCCTGGCCGCCCAGCTACCGCAAGCAGGCGACAGAGCCGCCGCGTGTCCAGCCCTCGCGGCAGCGCCGGCCCGACGCGGAGTACAACACGCCGGAGGCCGAGGCGGCGCGCGAGAAGGCGCGCGTGGCGTTGGAGCGGAGGCTCGAGCGGCAGGCCGCCGAGGGCCGGACCGGCTCCGGCCGGCCGCCCTCACCCACCGGCCGGCGCGTGTCGAAGAAGCCGCTGATCGAGATCGCCCGAGCCGCCAAGAAGGACGAGGCACTGGCCGGCCTGGAGCGCTGGAAGGAGCGTCACGCCGAGGTCGTGCCCTTCCTCCAGCCGGCCGACGTGCTGGTCGACTCCATGCGTGGCCGCAACACGACCTGGACGCGCATCCGCCTCAACCTGGAGCACGTGCCCGAGGAGCAGCGACCGGCGCAGGAGCCGCTCGAGGTCGACTACGACCCGTGGGGTGAGTGGCAGGGGCAGGACAGGTCCGGCTCGCTGGATTGGCCGCCGCGCAGGCGCTCGGGCTGAGCCGGCGCCTCTTCAGCCGTGGTACTTGCGGCGGAAGTGGTTGCCCCCCAGTATCAGCGCGAAGAGCGTCAGGCCGTAGCCCACGGCCACGACGAGAGCCACCACCAATCCGCCCTCCTCCGCGCGCCGCAGGTCGAGGGCGGTGACGACCATCAGCACGCCGATCAGCGTGCCCAGCACGGCCAGGAAGAGGCCGATGGCGCGGGCCCAGCCCTTGTGAAGAAAGATGCCCAGGGCCGAGAGCAGATGCAGGATGCCCAGCACCAGTACGATCCCGAAGATGACCAGGACGACGGTGGCCAGTGAGCGCACGTCGAAGTCGAAACCCATGTCCGGCGTAACGAACTCCTCGAAGAGTGCTGCAGCCATCATGCCGCCCAGCAGGCCAACGATGCCGACGAGGGTGACCAGCAGACCGAAGATCAGCAGCACCACCCCAGCGATGATGACCAGTGGGTTGTTGGCGTACTCAGCGGCCGGCGTCCAGTAGCCGGCCTGCCCCCAGCCCTGCTGGGGCGTCCATTGCGGTGGCGGTTGCTGCCAGGCGGGCGGCGGCTGCTGCCACGGCTGCCCGGGCTGCGCGGGCGGTTGCTGCCACGCCTGCCCCGGTTGCTGGTGGAGGTCCTGGGTCGGCGGCTGCCAGCTGGGTGGGACGGGGGCTTGCGCCTGCGCCTCACTCTGGCTCGTCCAGTTGGGGGGCGTCGAGTTGGCCGGCGATGAGCTGGGGGGCGCCGGGCTGCCGGTGGCCGGCGGCTCGCTTTGCGCCCCGTCGTGCTCCTTCGTGTCCTCGTCCTCTGGCCGCTGGTTCTGAGCCATTGCCCGGTCCGCCTCGCTGAAAGAAGTGTCGGCCGGCCTCATGGCCGGCCGACATCATGCCTGCTACGTGACCGTGTCGCTCAGCGACGGAAGGCGAACCAGGGCCCGGCCTTATACAGCGCCCACGCCGCGAGTGCATAGAGCGCCGTGATGACGATGTTCCAGATGAGGGAGCTGGCGTCCATACCCGCCCCCATGCTGCCCAGCAGTCCGAAGACTCCGAACACCGCGCCCACGACACCTAGGACGATGCCCAGGATGCGCGCCCAGTTCTTGCCGCCCAGCGAACCGATGCCGCTGGCCAGGAACAGGACTGCGATGAGGATGACGATGATCCCGATCACGAGCAGTGCACCACCGAGCACTGTGCCCAACCCGGCGAAATCACCCATGTCTTCCAGGCCGCCGAGGCCGCCAAGCACTCCGCCACCGAGTATCAGCAACAGGCCGCCCAGGATCAACAGGCCGCCCACGAGAATGTAGAAGACGGCCGCCAGGGTCACGCCCATTGGGCGCGGCGGCGGGGCGGCGTAGCCGGTCTGGCCCCACGCGCCGCCCTGTTGCTGGGGCGGTGGCGCCCAGCCGGGCTGGTGAGGCGGAGCCTGGTTCCAGCCACCAGGTTGGGTCGGCTGGTCGGGTGGCCCCTGTGGCTGCTGAGGCTGTTGAGGATCCATGTTCTCCCTCCGACTAGTCGGTCGACAAGCCACCGTGGTCCGCCGGAGGCCTCCCCTGCACGTCGGCACTTGACCGCGGCGCCACAGCTGTCGCGAGTGTACCGGCCGCAACCCTGCTTCGTGCGCCGTGCCCGCCAGTTCAGGCGGCGAAGATGCGCGCCAGTTCGTAGGGTGCCTGGGTCTCCAGCTGGTCGTAGCGGCAGTCCGCCGGCCGCTTGTCGGGCCGCCATCGCCGGAACGTCGTGGCATGCCGGAAGCGGTCGCCTTGCAGGTGGTCGTAGGCCACCTCGGCCACGCGCTCGATGCGCAGCGGCTCCCAGGACAGGTTCTTGCCCCTGTTCCAGCGGCTCGTCGCGCCGGGCATGCGCGTGCCGCTGGCGTCGGCAGTGCCGAAGCCGGCCCACTCCGCCCATTCGGCCCAGGGATGGCCGTCCATCGCCCTTTCGCGGAGCGGCTCGAGTTCGGCGGCCAGCTCAGCCCGGCGCGGCCAGGAGAACGACGACGTCACGCCCACGTGGTTCAGCTTGCCGGAGTCGTCGTACAGGCCCAGCAGCAACGAACCGACGTGCGTGCCGTGGCCGTTCTTATGCCAGCGGAAGCCGGCCACCGCGCAATCGGCCGTGCGCGCGTGCTTGACCTTCAGCATGGCCCGCTTGCCTGGCTTGTAGGGCGCGCCCAGCGGCTTGGCCATCACGCCGTCCAGGCCGGCACCCTCGAAGCGGTCGAACCAGTCGCGGGCCAGCGCCACGTCCAGCGTGGCCGGCGTCAGGTGGACCGGCGGCCGGGCCTGGGCCAGCTCGCGTTCGACGAGCTCGCGACGCTCGGACTGTGGCTGCCCGCGCAGGTCGTCGTCGCCCAGGGCGAGCAGGTCCCAAGCGACGAACGAGGCGGGCGTCTGCTCGGCCAGCATCTTGACGCGCGAGGCGGCGGGATGGATGCGCAGCAGCAGGGCTTCGAAGTCGAGCCCGCCCTCGCCCGGGATGACGATCTCGCCGTCCAGCACGCAGCGCTCGGGCAGGCTGTCGCGCAGGACAGGCGGCAGCTCGGGAAAGTAGCGGTCGAGCGGCCGCAGGTCGCGGCTCTGGATGTAGGTTTCGTCGCCGCTGCGGAAGACCAGCGCACGGAAGCCGTCCCACTTGGGCTCGTACAGGAAGCCCGGCCCGTCGGGCAGGGCTTCGCTGAGTCGAGCGAGCATCGGCTCGAGCGGTGGCTGGAAGGGGAGACGGAGGCTCATGCGCAGGGACTATAGGCGCTGCCGGGCCACGTGGTAGCCTCGGGAGTTGATGCCAGATCCCACTTTTCGGGGCGATCCCTATCGCGAGCTGGAACTGCCCCGCGACGCCAGCAGTGCCCAGCTCAAGCGACGCTGGCGCGAGCTGGCTCGCCAGCATCACCCCGACCGGGCAGCCGGCAACCGCGAGGAGGCCGACCGGTTGACGCGGCGCATGGCGCGCATCAATGCCGCCTACGACATCCTGCGCGATCCGCTGCGCCGGGCGCGCTACGACGACTCTGCCGCCGGTCGGCGGGCGGGCGGCCGTACGCGGGACGGACGGCGTACGTACGAGACCGAGCAGTCGGCTGCGCCGAGCGGCCCGCCCCCGCCGCCGGTCACCAGGCCGGTGACGGCCCGCTTCGACACGAGCTCCGCCTTCCGGCCGCGCAACACGACCCTGAGCGAGGATCTTGGTTTTGGCGCCGTGCCCACGGCCGGCGCCCGCGGGGTTCGGGACTCTCGCGGCGCTCGCGGCGCCTTCAATGCCCGTCCCGCGCCGCGCGCCCGCCGTGAGGAGTCAGAGCTGCGGGCCAGCACGCCCAGCGGGCCGGTGGAGCGCCAGACGACGCGCGCGCAGCCGGCGCCCAGCCTGGACGAGGCGCGCGAGGCGGTGCTGGAATTTGGCAAGCACAGGGGCTACACGCTGGGAGAGGTGGAGCTGCTGGAACCGACCTACATCGACTGGATCGCGCAGACCATCACTCGTGACCGCGACCTGGTCCAGAAGGCGCGCGTCATTCAATCCGAGATGGACCGCCAGGGAGTGTCTCGGCGGGCGCGCCAGGGAGCGAGCGGCTTTGGCAGCAGGGCGAGCACGTTCGACAACCGCGCTGCCAGCGGCTGAGGCGGCCCGCCCTGTCGCGCGCTCGTGCACCTGGCCGGGCCGCATACACGGCCGGCCGATCAGTCCAGCCGGGGCCGGCTGACCCAGTTACTCGGCTCGTGGCCCGGCGCCGGCGATCCTCCAGATACGGTGCTGTCCACCGTCTCCAGGTGCGAGGTCGCGTTCGTTGCCAGACCCGGTGGTCGACGCCCCGGTTGCTCATCGGACATCGCCCGCGAGCACGACGAGCCTAGCCAGGCCGGCATGGCCCAGGCCACCACGCAGCGGTACTCCGGCCCGGCCTGACGAAGGAGATTTGCCCGGAGGCACCGAATCGGCGGCCCGTCAACGGAATTCGGCGGCTACGGCTTGCGTGCTAGAGTCGCGGCCATGACCGACGACTGGCGCGAGCGCGAGCGTCGCTGGCAACAGGGCGCTCTCGGCCGGGCCCAGGCCGGAGCGGCCGAGCGCAGGCCCCGCTTCAGCACGATCAGCGACGTGGAGATCGAGCGCCTCTACACGCCGCTCGATCTCGCCGCGCAGGGGGCCGGCGCCGGCGGCCCGACGGCGGCGGACCACCTGGGCGACCCGTTGCGCAAGGGCTCGGGCGCCTGGTCGGACTTCGACGACGTGCGCGACGTCGGCTTCCCGGGCGAGCCGCCCTTCACGCGCGGCATCCATCCGACGGGCTACCGCACGCGGCTCTGGACGATGCGCATGTTCGCCGGCTTCGGCTCAGCGGAGGACACCAACGAGCGCTTCCACCAGCTGCTTCGCGCGGGACAGACCGGCCTGTCGGTGGCCTACGACATGCCCACCCTCTACGGCTACGACACGGACGATCCGGAGGCGGAAGGGGAGTTTGGCACGTGCGGCGTGGCCGTCTCGTCGCTGGCCGACATGGAGGTCTTGCTGGAAGGCATCCCTCTCGACCGCGTCTCGACCTCCATGACGATCAACTCGCCGGCCGCCCCGATCTGGGCGATGTACATCGCCGCCGCCGAGAAGCGCGGTTTCCCGCGGGAGCAGCTCGAGGGGACGATCCAGAACGACATCCTCAAGGAGTACGTCGCCCAGAAAGAGTTCCTTTTCCCGCCAGAGCCCTCCATCCGCCTGGTCACCGACACGATCGAGTTCGGCACGCGCGAGATGCCGCGCTGGAACACGATCTCGATCAGCGGCTACCACATCCGCGAGGCCGGCTCGACGGCGGTGCAGGAACTGGCCTTCACCATCGCCGACGGGATGGCCTACGTCGAGGAGGCGCTGCGCCGCGGTCTGCACGTCGACGAGTTCGCGCCGCGGCTGTCTTTCTTTTTTAACTCGCACTCGGACTTCTTCGAGGAGATCGCCAAATTCCGCGCGGCGCGGCGGATCTGGTGGAAGCTGATGACGCAGCGCTACCGGGCCGAGAACGAGCGCTCGACGTGGATGCGCTTCCACACCCAGACGGCGGGCGTGTCGCTGACCGCCCAGCAGCCGCTCAACAACCTCACGCGGGTCGCCGTCCAGGCGCTGGCCGCCGTGCTGGGCGGCACGCAGTCGCTGCACACCGACGCCTACGACGAGGCCTGGGCCGTACCGTCGGCCGAGGCGGCACTGCTGGCCCTGCGCCAGCAGCAGGTCATTGCCTCGGAGACGGGCGTGGTGAACACGGTCGATCCGCTGGGCGGCTCGTGGTTCGTCGAGTCCCTGACCAACGAGGTCGAGCGGCAGGTCTGGCGCTATCTGGACGAGATCGACCGACTGGGCGGCATGGTGGCGGCCATCGGCGTGGGTTATCCGCAAAAAGAGATCGCCGACGCAGCCTACCGCTTCCAGCGCGAGTTCGACGCGGGCGAGCGCGAGGTCGTGGGCGTCAACGTGCATGCCGATCCGGACGAGGAGCTGGCCATCCCCCTGCTTGAGGTGAGCCAGGAGTCGCTGGACCGCCAGCTGGCTCGGCTGGAGCGGACCCGCCGTGAGCGCGACCCGGAGCGCGTGGCTTCCGCGCTGGCCAGGCTGCGCGAGCTGGCCTCGCGGCCGGGCTCGTCAGAGGTCAACCTGATGCCCGCCCTGATCGAATGCTCCAACGCCTACGCCACGCTGGGCGAGATGTGCGGCGTCTTCCGGGCCGTCTTTGGCGAGTACCGCGAGCCGGTGGCTGTCTGAGCCTGCGCATGGAGCCTGAGCGGGAGCAGTTCGACAGCCTGGGCGATCTGTTCACCGCCCTCGCCGCCAAGCTGGGCGAGGTCAACGCGGACGTGCATGGCGAGATCACCGAGTACCGCCGCGGCGAGGTGCGTTTCGCGCTGGCCGACTCGGACGGCGCTGAGCTCCGCCTCCACCCCGAGATCGCCGAGGCCGCCCGACGCACGCCGTCGACAGCGGCCTGCGAGCGCGGTCCCGAGTGGGTGCGCTTCGCTCCGCCGGAGGTCGACAGGCATGCCCTGGACCGGGCCGAGGCCTGGTTCCTCAGCGCCTGGCGGGCCGCCGGTCAGGCCCGCTGAGGGCAAACGCCACTAAGAAATACGAGGCCCCGGCCTTTCGACCGGGGCCTCGCAGAGGAGGAGTGATCGCCAGGGGCGATCAGGTTGTCTGGCGATCTGCCGTCTGTGCCGTCGCCTCGGCCGCCTCGGCCGCCACCTGGGCCAGGCCGAACTGCTGCTCCAGCTGCTCGAGCGGCCGGAAGCCGACCACTCCCTGCGGCTGCTGACCCGGCCGGAAGAAGGCGATGGTGGGGATGCTCATGATGTTGAAGGCCTGTGACAGGCCCGGGTTGGCGTCAACGTCCACCTTGACGACGTCCACGGAGCCGGCGTACTTCTCGGCCAGCTTCTCCATCTCGGGCGCGACCATCTTGCATGGCCCGCACCAGGCGGCCCAGAAGTCCACGACCACGGGACGCTCGTTCTTGAGCACCAGCTCCTCGAAGTTGGCGTCCGTTGCGACCTTGATCTCAGCCATCTGCCACTTGTTTCCTTTCTCCGCCGCCGGCGGGGCTGCCTAGCCGGCGATCGCCTTGATGAGTCGATATGCCTCAAGCACGCGGGCGTCCGAGAGGCGGTAGTAGACCGTGCTGCCATCGCGGCGAGCGGTCACCAGGCCCGCGGAGCGCAGCACTGCTAGGTGCTGGCTCATGTTCGGTACCTGGCAGCCGACATCCCGCGACAGGTCGCTGACCGAGCGCTCGCCGTCGGCCAGCGACTCGAGCACGCACAACCGCTTGGGGTCCGACAACGCTCGCGCGATTACCGCGCTGCGCTGCCGCTCGGGCTCTCCCAGGGCGATCGGTGCGCCGGTCACGACCGAAATCTTAACATTACTTGCGCAAACGCGCAAGTATCCCGCGGTGCCGGTAGTGTCTCAGTTTGAGCGCGGGCCTCGTTGACGTTACCTAAGCATCGGCCCATGCTTAGGCCATGAAGCAACGCAAGATGCCCCGCGATCCGAACCAGCGCGCCAAGTTGACCTTGAACATGGTACTCGGCGAGGCGGAGCCGGAACCGGCGCCCGCGAAAGACCCCGAGCGGGTCGAGCGCGGCAAGAAGGGCGGAGCGAAGGGCGGCAAGCTGCGAGCGGAGCGGCTTAGTCCTGAGCGTCGGCGGGAGATCGCCCAGAAGGCTGCGGCTGCACGGTGGCGCAAGGGCTAACTGCTACATATACCGTAGCAGAACGAGCGTTCTATTAGGGTATCTGCCGCGCGACGCTTGACGTACCCCTTACCCCGCAGCTATAGTGCGCCGGAATCACAAAGGGTTCCGACCGAGCCGACCTACCACAGCTGACTCGACAGAACCCTTCGAAACAACCTCGGGCATTCGCATGCGCCAAGGTCGGTTTTCCGTACCTTAGCGTCTGACTGCCTGCGAGTCAAGCGTGAAAGGTGCGTGCGCCGTGATGGACGAGGCTACGATCCGCCAGCAACTGGCGGAGTTCAAGGAACGGCTCAGCCGGATAGACGACGAGCGGCAGGCCCTGCAGGACATCGTCAAGGGCTACGAAACGCTGCTCCGCGCGATGTCCGGGCCCGACTACCGCTCGGACACGTTGCCCAACTTTCCGGCTAAGCCGAAGTCGTCAGCGCCGGTCGGTTCGGTCTCGATGCGCAGCGCTGTTGCTCAGATTCTGCGAGAGGCTGACTCGCCACTCCATAGCCGGGAGATTCTGAAGCGAGCCACGGCCATGGGCGCCAGCACGACGGCCAAGTTTCCGACCTCGGTGGTAGACCTTGTTGCACTTGATCTGACCAGGAAAGGGTCAGCACGCAAGGTGGCGCCGAGGACCTGGGAGTGGGTTCGGGAATGAAAGAGGCGCCGGGCTTACAGGTCTGACTAGGGCCGGCCCGGCGCCACAGAAAGGAGCGGTCACGGTGTTAGAAGCACCGTGTCGGGCAGTTGAGTGGGAGCCACCCCCACCGCGCTGTCCGCTGCTCTTGTTGGAGCGAGGCCCCCTTCGGGGGGCCTTCTCCCCCTAAGCATGAATCTTCACTTTCAACCTGTCAACCTCTTGACTTTCAGCCTACCTAAGCATATAGTTCAGTTATGAACCGCCTGAGTCGCAAGGAACGAGCCGCCATCATCCGGGCGCTGGTCGAGGGCAACAGCCTTCGCTCCGTCACCCGGCTGACCGGCCATTCCATCAACACGGTGTCCAAGCTGCTGGTTGACATCGGCGCGGCTTGTGCGGCCTACATGGATGAGAATGTGCGCTACCTCGACTGCAAGCGCATCCAGGCCGATGAGATTTGGGCCTACTGCTATGCGAAGGCCCGCAACGTGCCCGAGGACAAGCGCGACACCTTCGGCTATGGCGATGTCTGGACGTGGACGGCGCTCGACCCCGATACAAAGCTGATCGTCGCTTGGCTGGTCAGCGACCGGTCGATGGGCGCGGCGCGCGACTTCATGGCCGATCTGGCCTCTCGGGTCAGCATGCGGGTCCAGATCACCACCGACGCCAACACATCCTACAAGGAAGCCATCGACGCGGCCTTCGGCTCAGAGGTCGATTACGCGCAACTGCTGAAGGACTACGGCATCGAGCAGTCCGAGGATGCCAGCCCGACGGCCCGCCGCTACAGCCCAAACGTGGTCAAGTCGATTGAGAAGCGCGTCGTCAGCGGCAACCCTGACCCCGACCACATCACCACGTCCCACGTCGAGCGCAACAACCTCAGCATGCGGATGGGCATGCGCCGCTTCACCCGTTTGACTAATGGCTTCTCAAAGAAGGTCGAGAACCACGCCGCCGCTGTAGCTCTTCACTTCATGTTTCAGAACTTCGCTCGGCCCATGAAAGTGCTGGCGAACCCCTACCCCCGGACCCCGGCCATGGCCGCGGGCATCGCGGATCGCATCTGGACGTGCGAGGACATCGCCGCGTTGCTGGACTAGAGCGGTTGTCGCCGAACATCCGTTCGGATTCCTGTTGACAAATTTACGCCGCGGAGCGTATATTCTGGGAGATAGGACCGGTGACAAGTGGCCCTGGCCACTGCCGCTCTCGGGCGGCTAGCCGGTCCGTTTCATGCCCGTCTCAGGTCAGTAGTGCACCTTGCGGCCGCGCGCCCAGAGGTCGTATTCGGTCTTGATCTTGGGCGCGATCATCGCGTGCCAGCTCGGATCGCCGCCCTCCCACTTCCGCTGAATCGCCCAGCAGCAGTAGTCAGCGACCTGCAGGCACGGCTCGCCCGCGGCCGGCCAGAATGCGGTGTTGAAGGTCGGCGATGGCGTGACCTGCCGGACGACATCTCTGACCGCCGCATGGAAGATGCCGCGCTTGCGCTTGGTCTCCAGCGCAGCGGCGACGACGAACGACTCGTCATGCCCCCGGAAGACCAGCGGTCCAACATGTTTGAAGTGGTAGAACCACGCGTACTGGTAGAAGCGCGGCTCACTGGGATGGGTCTGCGGCTGGGCCTTCGGCTTGTCGAGGATCACTGCGTCGATCCTGATGTCGTGCTTCATCAACTCGGCGAAGACGCGGGCGCGGATCGCGTGGCTGTCGTGCGACGCGTGGAAGCCGTTGGACAGGTCGTGGCCGTCCCAGGACAGCTCGCGCCGAAGCGAGGCCAGCGCGTCGCCGACCTCGCAAGTCTCCATAGTCACGGTCGTCAGAATGAAGTACCGGCTGGCCCCAAGGGTGCGGCTGAAGTCGAAGTTGCCGCCCTCGTCAGCGAACACGTACACGCGCGACATCCCCCGAATCTAGCAGTTCGGAGGTCTGCCTAAGCATCGCGCTCAAACTGAGACACTACCGCGGTGCCAGGTCAGTCGAGGCCGTAGCGCTCCAGCCGCTCGTCGCTGATGCCGGCGTGATGGGCAAGCTCGTGGACCACCGTCCGGCGGACCTGCTCGGCCAGCTCGGAGGGGTCGGGAAAGTCCTCCTCCAGCGGCAGCCGGAAGAGGCTGATCTTGTTGGGGAAAGGCACCCAGTCGGCGCCGTACTCGACGCCCGGCGTGCCCTCGTACAGGCCGTACAGAGACTCGTCCAGCGCCGAGCCGCTGGTGCGCAGCTGCTCGGCGCTGGGCTCGTCCTCGACGACGATGGCCACGTTGTCGAGTAGGGCACGAACGTGAGCGGGCAGCGCATCGAGGGCGCGCTCGACGAGGCGTTCGAAGCTTGCCGGGCGTGCCGGCCCCCGGCCGGCGGGCGGGTTGCTGCAGCGGTGGGGCAGCCGGCGGAACTGGCTGCCGCGGCGACGGAGGGGCACATACCTATCCTATCGGCGTGTCAGGCGCAGCCCACTTGCCGCTCGAGCCCTCGCCCGGCGAACCGGAATCGCTGCTGGTCACGATGGATACGGGCGAGCGGATCCACTACCTCGACTGGGGCACTGAGTCCGAGGAACAGGCGCCGGCTCTGCCGCCGCTATTGCTGATCCACGGCCTGGCCCAGACGGCGTGGTCTTGGGCACCGGTGGCGCGCCGGCTGCGCGACGCCACGCGCGTTCTGGCCATGGACATGCGCGGGCATGGCCTGTCCGACTCGCCGCGCGGCGGCTACGAGCTCGAGTCGCTGGCCTTCGACGCCCTGACGGTGCTGGCCGCCAACGGCTGGGGTCGGGAAGTGGGCGGGACGCCGGCGGCGGTCGCCGGGCACGGCTTGGGCGCGCTGGTGGCGGCCACGATGGCCAGCCTGCAACCAGCGTCGATCTGCGCGCTGGCGCTCGTCGACGGCGGCTGGGAGGACGTGGGCGCGGCCACCGGCCAGAGCCCGGCCGAGTTCGAGCGGACGCTGGGCGACCCGCCCGAGGTGCTGGCCTCGCTGGAGGCCTACCTTGCCGACCGGCGCGAGTTCGACCCGCCGACCTGGGATGCGGACCAGGAACGAGCCGCCCGAGCCGCCGTCGACCCCAAGCACGCCGGCCACGTCGCGCCCGTCACGCGCCAGCACGCGCTGCGCGGCGGGGTGGCGGCGATGTTCGAGTACGACCCGCGCAGCGCGCTGGGCGCCGTCGTTCAGCCGCTGCTGGTGGCCGTGGCCGAGAGCGGCGCCGCGGACGACGAGCAGCTGCGTGAGCGTCGCCTTGCGCTCGACGAGGTCCTGCGCGCTCGTCAGGCAAGCGGCCCGGCACAGACGCGCGTGGAGCGCTTCGCGGGTGCCGGTCACAACCTGATGCGCTACCGCCCCGCCGAGCTGAGCGCCGCCCTTGTCGGGCTGCTGGCCGAGGGCGCCGGCTACCAGCGCTCGTAGGCCGGGTGGCCGGGCCGCACGGCAACGAACGTCGCTCGGCAGGTAGCCGTCGTCCGGCCGCCCGCCTCCAGCCGGCCCTCGACCGTCGCGCGCTCGTCGGTCGCCTCGACCACCTGGGCGGTCAGGCGCAGCGGGCCGTCCACCGGCGTGGGCGCCAGCAGTTTGATCGAGTATTCGGCCGTGACGGTGGTTGGCGGCCGATCCGCGCCGCGGCGGCCCATCAGGTGGTAGGCCGCCGTCCAGTTGCAGTGGCAGTCGAGCAGCGTGCCCACGATGCCCCCGTTGAGCACGCCCGGAAAGGCCTGGTGGTGAGGCTGCGGGGTCCACTCGGCCACGACGATCCCACCTTCGGCCGGGAAGCTGCGCACGTGCAGCCCATGCTCGTTGGCCGGGCCGCAGCCGAAGCAGATCGTCGTCGGTCCGTAGCGCTCCTGCAGGCTCGGCTCGTTCTGCATGGCGGGCAGTCTACGCGTGGCACAATCGGCCGATGAAGCGCCAGTTGCCGGAGGACGTGCGCGCCCTCGTTGACGAGATCGAGCGCGACGTGGGCGAGTCGGACGGCCGCGGACCGGGCGACGGCTCGAGCTTCGAGGCGGCCGTGCGCGAGATCCTGCGCGAGATAGGCGAGGATCCCGCTCGCCAGGGGCTGCAGGACACGCCAGGCCGCGTGCGGCGCATGTACCGGGAACTGACGGCCGGCTACCACGTGGACCCTGAGCGGCTGGTCAACAACGCCATCTTCGAGGTCGACTACAGCGAGATGGTGGTGGTCCGCGACATCCCGTTCTACAGCCTGTGCGAGCACCACCTGCTGCCCTTCTTCGGCCAGGCCTCGGTGGCCTACATCCCGGAAGGGCGCGTAATCGGCCTGTCCAAGATCCCGCGCATCGTCGAGCTGTACGCCCGCCGCCTGCAGGTGCAGGAGCGGCTGACCAAGCAGATCGCGGACTTCCTGATGGAGCGCCTCGCACCGCGCGGCGTGGGCGTGGTCATCGAGGCCTCGCACCTCTGCGCCGTGATGCGCGGCGTGCGCAAGCCGGGCACGATCATGACCACCAGCCACGTGCTGGGTCTCTTCCGCACCGCCGACCGGACTCGGGCCGAGTTCCTGGCCCACCTCGAGCGCCGGCCGCCCAGCCTGTGAGGCCGGCGCGATGAGTGACGAAGGGGAGCATGCGCCACGCAGCGTCGGCGCCACGCTGCGGCGTGTAGACGACGCCTGGCAGGGCTTCCGTCGCGCCCTGGCCGACTTCCCCGTCGAGCACCTGGACCAGCACATCGGCGAGGGCTGGACGCGGAAACAGATGCTGGCCCACATCGCGGCCTGGCACGAGCTGACCGTCGAGCGGCTGGCCGCCTTCGCGCGCAGCGGCGAGATGCAGCCGCTGGCCATCCCCGAGGACGACATGAACGCGCGGGTGGCTCGCTCAGCCGAGGGCCGCACGGCAGGCGAGGTACTCGCCGCCGCAGATGGCTCATTCCGCCGCGTGCGCCAGCAGATCGGCTACCTGAGCGACGAGCAGCTGGCCGCCCACGATGGCTGGCCGGCGGCGGTCATTGCCGGCAATACCTACGGCCACTACGCCGAGCACCTGCGCGACCTCGACTGGCGCTGAGCGTCTCGTGCCTGGTCCGCCGCCGCGGCGGGCGGCCGGCCGGCGAGGCGGCTTATCATCGCCCCGATGACTGACGCGCCCGCCCGCCCGATCAAGGTGCTCATCGCCAAGCCCGGCCTGGACGGCCACGACCGGGGCGCCAAAGTGCTCGCTCGCGGGCTGCGCGACGAGGGCTTCGAGGTGATCTACACCGGGCTGCGCCAGACGCCCGAGATGGTCGTCTCCGCCGCGCTGCAGGAGGACGTCGACGTGGTCGGGCTGTCGATCCTGTCCGGCGCGCACATGACCCTCCTGCCGCGCATCTGCCAGGCGCTGCGCGAGCAGGGTCTCGACGACGTGCTGGTGACCGCCGGCGGAATCATCCCAGACGACGACATCCCGGCACTGCTCGAGGCCGGCGTGAGCCGCGTCTTTGGGCCGGGCACGACCATCCGCGAGGTGGCCGACTACATTCGCGGCAACGCCCGCCCGCGCGAGGGGTGAGCGGCGGCCTGGCCGAGCGCGCCCGGGCGGGCGACCGTCGCGCACTGGCCCGCCTGTTGAGCGAGGTCGAGAACCGCACGCACACGGCCGAGGAGGCACTGCGCCGGCTCTACGCTGAGGCGGGCGCCGCGCACCTGGTAGGCGTGACCGGGGCGCCCGGGTCGGGCAAGAGCACGCTCGTTGCTGCGCTGGTGGGCGAGGCGCGCAAGAGCGGCCGCCCGGTGGCCGTGCTGGCCATCGATCCCTCCAGCCCGATCACCGGCGGCGCGATCCTGGGGGACCGCGTGCGCATGCAGGTACACGCCGGCGACCGCGACGTCTTCATCCGCTCGATGGCTTCCCGCGGCCACGCCGGCGGGCTGGCTGCCAGCACCGTCGCGGCGGCGGCCGTGCTCGACGCCTGTGGCTTCCCGCTGATCTTCGTCGAGACCGTCGGCACGGGTCAGAGCGAGGTGGAGGTTGCCTCCATCGCCGACACGACGCTGGTCGTGCAGACGCCCGATATGGGCGACGAGGTGCAGGCCATCAAGGCCGGCCTGCTGGAGGTGGCCGACATTGTCGTCGTCAACAAATCGGATCGACCGGGCGCCGACCGGGCCGCTGCCCAGTTGCGCGGCATGCTGACGGTTGGAGCGCAGCACGACCGGCAGATGGGCGACCGGCCCCGGCCGAAGCGGCCGGACGTGCTGCTCGCCTCCGGGCTGACCGACGCCGGCGTGCCGGAGTTGCTGGCCGCCCTGGACCGCCGCGATGCCGCGCGCCGCGCGTCGCAGGGCAATGGCACGCCCGACGCTGCCCGCCTGGCTCGCGCCGAAGCGCAACTGACCGGCATCCTGGCCCAGCGCCTCGCCGAGCGCCTGCGCTCTCCGCAACACGCCGAGGAGCGCCGGCAGAGCGTGCGTGCCATCGCCGCCCACGAGCTCGACCCGTACGCCGCTGCCGACCGCCTGCTCCGCCTGCTGGGCGGCGGGAGCGGCTAGGCTTAGGACTATGACCGATCGACGACAACGCAACGTGCTTGTCTGTGGGGCGGGGCTGATGGGCCACGGCATCGCGCAGGTTCTGGCCGGCGCCGGTCATCGAGTGTGGCTGTTCGAGCCGGAGGTTGCGCGGGCGGAAGCCGGCCGTGCCCGAATCGGGGCCAATCTCGAACGCGCAGTGGACAAGGGCCGCATGACCGAGGACGAGCGGCAGGCCCTGCTCGGGCGGATCTCCATCGCGCCGTCGCTGGCCAAGGCGGCCGCCCAGGCCCAGCTGGTCATCGAGGCAGCATTCGAGGACGAGGACGTCAAGCGCGGGCTGTTCCGCGAGCTGGACCGCGCGGCTGCGCCTGGCACTTTGTTGGCCAGCAACACCAGCTCGATCAGCATCACCCGCCTGGCCACGGCCCTGGCGCCCGAACGGCGGGCCCGTTTCGTGGGCCTCCACTTCTTCAGCCCGGTGCCGGTGATGCCGCTCATCGAGCTCATCCGCGGCGCAGATACGGACGACGCCACGGAGGCAGAGGCGCGCGAGCTGGCGGCCGAGCTGGGCAAGCAGGTCATCGTCAGCCGCGACCGGCCCGGCTTTATCGTCAACCGCATGTTGATGCCCCTCCTGGCCGAGGCGATGCGCGCCTACGAGGAGAACCTGGCCACGGCGGAGGACATCGACGCCGGCGCGCGCCTGGGCCTCAACCATCCCATGGGCCCGCTCGAGCTGGCCGACTTCATCGGCCTGGACGTCTGCCTGCAGATCATGCAGGTGCTGCACGAGGGCTTCGGTCAGCCGTACCTGGCCCCACCGCCCATCCTGCGCCAGTTGGTCGATGCCGGCCGGCTGGGCCAGAAGAGCGGCCAGGGCTTCTACCGCTACCCGCGCGACTGACGCCTCGGGCGTCGGCCTACGGCGGCGGGGTGCCGGCGGTGACGGTCACGCGGGTTCGCTCGACCTCCTCGTCCACCACCGTCAGCAGGCTGACGACGTCGAAGGGCTTGGCCAGCAGGCGCGTGCCGCTGGACGCCGCGAAGGCGCGCAGCGAAGCGTTGTTCGTGTCACCGCTCATGATCACGATCCGGTCGCCCAGTTCCGGCCGCGCGGCCACCGCCCGACGGACGAACTCGAGCCCGTCCATGCCGCCCATGCGGTGGTCGACGAGCAGCAGGTCGAACGTCTCTGCCGCCAGGCGAACAAGCGCCTCCTCGCCGCTCGCGGCCAGGCCGACGCGGTACCCGCCGCGCGTCAGGGCGCGTTCCAGCATGCCGCGCACGGCCGGCTCGTCGTCGACGGCCAGCACGGCCGTGCTCTCGGCCAGGGGCCCGCGCGAGCCGTCCGCCCTCTGCCCGGACAGCGGCGCGTGGAGCGGCGGCGCCTCCAGTGGACGGCCCTCCACCGCCTCGCCGGCCGGCAGCTCCAGGATGAAGGTGGCCCCGCCGCCCTCGCCCGCTTCGTGGAACAGCCGGCCGGCGTGGGCGGCCACGATGCCGTAGCTCACGGACAAGCCCAGGCCAGTTCCCTCGCCGATGGCCTTGGTCGTGAAAAACGGCTCGAAGAGATGGGGCTGCACGCTGGCGCTGACCCCCGGTCCGTCGTCGGCGATGGTCAGGCGCACCCTGTCCTGGCCTGCTTCATCGCACTCCACGCCGGCGCTGATGCTGAGAGTGCCGCCCCGCGCAGCGGAGCGGATGGCCTGGATCGCGTTGAGCGTGAGGTTCAGCAGCACCTGCTGGATCTGGCCCGGATCGACGTCGACCGGCGGAAGCGTGTCGGGGATGTCCTGGAGCACGGAGATGGAGCCAGCGCGCAGGGCGTAGGAGTGCAGCTCGAGGGTTCGCTCGACAAGGGTCTTGAGGCTGGCGGGCTGGCGCTCGGGGGGTCTTTGGCGGGCGAAGTCGAGCAGGTTCTGCACTATGCGCCGGGTGCGATCGGCCTCCTGCATGAGCAGGTCGGCGTCGCGCACCAGGTCGGCCGGCAGGCGCTCGTCGCTGCGCAGCAGCTGGCTGAAGGCGACGATCGCGCTGAGCGGGTTGTTCAACTCGTGGGCCACGCCGCTGATCAGCTGGCCCAGGGCCTCCATCTTCTGGGCCTGCAGCAGCTCGGCCTGCATACGCTCCTGCTCGGTCAGGTCACGCAACTGGGCGAGCAGCCGTTCCTCGCCGCGCAGCGTCGTGGCGGCGATGTGCATCACGAAGGGGAAGCTGCTGCCGTCCGGCCGTACGCCGCGGCCGCGCACACTGCCCCGGCGCCGGCGTCGCAGCTGGCCGCGCAGGCGCGCCCGGTCGTCGTCGGTGATCTCGGCCAGCTCGTCCGTGCGCCGGCCCAGCAGCTCGCGCCGGCGCCTGCCGAAGAGACCGCAGGCGGCTCGGTTGGCGTCGAGCACGAGCCCGTCGCGCGCCTGCAGCAGGATGGGCTCGGGGGCCTGCTCGAAGAGGCTGCGGTAGCGCTCCTCCGATTCGTCGAGCGCCTGCTGGCGGGCGAACAGGGAGTCGCGCAGGCGCACATTGGCCAGGGCCAAGCCGATGAGCCGGCCGATGGCGGCCAGCAGGTCGCGATCAAGGGCGAGGTCGGGCGGATCCCCGCTCCAGACCAGGCCCAATACGCCGCTCAGCTCCTCGTCCGTGCGGACCGGCACGATGGCGAAGGCGACGACGCCCAGTGCGTCGGCGGCGGTGCTCAGCGGGCTGCGCATGCGCTCCGGCCGGCGCCGGTCGTGCAACTCCGGACGGCCGCTCTGGAGTGCCCGGCGCAGCCACGGGACGTCGTCCGGCGAGACGCCGTCGGCGGCGGTGATCAGCCGCTCGAGTCTGTGGCTGGCCAGCCACTCCACCCGGCCTCCGGTGAAGACGCAGACCGCGCCGCGATCGGCGCGCAGCATTCGCCGCGAGAGGCGCAGCGCGCGCGCCGCCACGGAGCCCAGGTTGCCCTGCTGCTCGTTGAGCCGGGCCAGGTCGGCCAGCCCGGCCAGGCCGCTCTCCAGGCGTTGGCGTGCCGACAGGTCGCGCACCACGACGAAGGCCCGCGCCGCCTGGCTGTCGTGGTCGACCGTCAGGCGCATCTCCTGCGGGAAGCGGCGGCCGTCGAGCCGGCGACCCTCACCGCTGAGCGTGAGATCGCCACGCTCGGTCAGCGCATCGAGGAAGTTCAGCAGGCTGGTCTGGTCGTCGGCGCTCCACAGCTCCAGCACCTTGCGGCCCAGGAGGTCGTCGCGCCGGGCGGCGTAGAGCGCCGCCGCCGCCTCGTTGGCATTGGCGATCAGTCCGTCCCGACCAAGTATGAGCAGTGCCTCGGGCAGCTGCTCGAAGAGGTGACTGAAGCGCTCAGGCACGGCGCTATCCTAGCCGGGATGATCGTGACTTCGGCGCCCCCCAGCACAGGCCTGAGCGAGGAGGAGCGCCTCGTCCAGGGCACGGCCCGCGAGTTCGCCCGGCGCGAGCTCGCGCCGGGGGCGGCCGAGCGCGACGAGCAGGAGCGCTACGACCGCTCTCTCTTCCGGCGCATGGGCGAGCTGGGCCTGACCGCCGTGCCCTTCCCGGCAGAGGTCGGTGGCGCCGGCTTCTCCTACCGCGCCTGGACGCTGGTGATGGAGGAGATCGCCTACGCGGACATGGCCATGGCCGTCTCGCTCTCGGTCCATGTGCTCTGCCAGTACCCCATCCTGACGTGGGGCAGCGACGAGCAGAAGGCGCGCTGGCTGCCGCCCATGCTGGCCGGCGAGGAGATGGGTGCCTTTGCCCTGACCGAGCCCCACGCCGGCTCGGACGCGTCCGCCCTCCGCCTGCGCGCCGAGCGCGTAGGGCCGGCCGATGCGCCGACCGCCTACCGATTGACGGGCACCAAGATCTGGATCACCAACGCCATCGAGGCAGAGCGTTACGTGGTCTTCGCGACCGTCGACCCGTCCGCCGGCGCCAAGGGCATCACCGCCTTCGTCGTCGACAAAGGCACGCCGGGCTTCTCCTTCGGGACCACCGAGCGCAAGCTCGGCATCCGCTCGGACACCGCCTCCGAGTTGATCTTCGACGGCTGCCAAGTGGCGGTCGAGAACCGCCTGGGCGACGAGGGGGCGGGCTACCGCATCGCGCTCTCGTCGCTGGGCGAGGGGCGCATCTCGATCGCCGCGGCCTGTACCGGGCTGGGCCAGGCCGCGCTGGACCATGCCGCCCGCTACCTGTCCGAGCGGAAGGCCTTCGGCGCCGCCCTGACGGAGCAGCAGGGACTGCGCTTCATGCTGGCCGAGATGGCCCAGAAGATCGCCTGTGCGCGGGCCCTGACACGCGCCGCGGCGGAGGCCAAGGACCGCGGCGAACCGATCGGCGAGGCCTCCTCGCTGGCCAAGTGGACAGCCTCCGACGCGGCCATGAGCGTGACCACCGACGCGGTCCAGCTCTTTGGCGGCAACGGCTACTCGCGCGACTATCCCGTCGAGCGGCTGATGCGCGACGCCAAGGGCGCCCAGATCTACGAGGGCACGAACCAGATTCACCGCCTGATCGTGGCCGACCACCTGCTGCGCCGCGTGGCTGAGGGCGGCGGCTGATCTTGGCCGACGGTCGCCCGTTGAGCACTTGCGCAGTCGCGTGCGCGGCCGTCGTCGCGAGCCGGTGTAGGCTTGCCACCGATGCATAACGCAGCCAGCGGTCCCAACGGCGAGGTCTTCCTCGTTTCCGCCGCGCGAACGCCCATCGGCAAGTTCGCCGGCAGCTTGGCCGACGTGCCCGCCACCACGCTGGGCGGCATCGCTATCGGGGCCGCCGTCGATAGAGCCGGCGTCCCCGCGGACGCGGTGGACGAAGTACTCATTGGCCAGGTCATCCAGGCCGGCGCCGGCCAGGCCCCGGCACGCATCGCCGCTCTGAAGGCCGGCCTCGCCGACTCGACCTCGGCGACCACGATCAACAAGGTCTGCGGCTCCGGGCTCAAGGCGGTCATGCTGGCCACCGCCCAGATCCGGGCCGGCGACCTGGAAGTGGCCGTGGCGGGCGGCATGGAGAGCATGAACCAGGGCCCCTACCTGCTGCCCAAGGCGCGCTTTGGCTACCGGCTGGGCAACGGCGAACTGGTCGACTCGACCGTCCAGGACGGCCTGTGGTGCGCCACCGAGCTGGTTCACATGGGCACTCACGCAGAGCGGGTGGCGGCGAAGAACGTGGTCAGTCGCGCGGACCAGGACCAGTTCGCCCTGGACAGCCACCGCAGGGCCGTGGCGGCCATCGACGCGGGCCGCTTCGAGGCCGAGATCGTGCCCGTCCCCGTGCGCGCGGGCAAGGAAGAGACGCTATTCACGACCGACGAGGCGCCGCGCCGCGATACGACGCTCGACGCCCTGGCCCGCCTCAAGCCGGCCTTCGCCCTGCCCGCCGCGGCCGAGGACGAGCCACCTACGACGGCCAGCGTGACGGCCGGAAACGCGCCCGGCATCACCGACGGCGCGGCCGCCACGGTGGTGGCCAGCGAGCGTGCCGTCGAGCGGTTCGGCCTCAAGCCGCTCGCCCGCATCATTGGCTACAGCCAGGCCGACCTGGCTCCGCGCTGGCTCTTCCTGGCGCCGATCAGCGGCGTGCAGAAGCTGCTGGCGCGCATCGAGTTGCCCATCGAAGCCTTCGACCTGATCGAGATCAACGAGGCCTTTGCCGCCCAGGTGCTGGCCGACGGCCGGGAGCTGGGCTTCGACTGGTCGAAGGTCAATGTCAACGGGGGAGCAATCGCTCTGGGGCATCCCATCGGCGCCAGCGGGGCGCGCCTTGTGGCCACCTTGCTCCACGAGCTACATCGCAGGGAGGGTACGTATGGTCTGGCGACGCTCTGCCTTGGCGGCGGGGGTGCAGTGGCGATGGCTTTCGAGCGGGTCTGACGCGACGGCGGTGCGGCCATGAGCCGGGTAGCCGTCGTCACCGACTCGGCCAGCGACCTGACGCCGGAGCAGGCGCAGGCCGCCGGCGTGACTGTCGTGCCGCTGCTGTGCACCTTCGGCGAGAAGGAGTACCGGGCCGGCGTCGACATGTCCCCTGACGACTTCTGGCAGGAGCTGACCAAGCCCGGTGCGCTCTTCCCCAAGACCGCCGCCTGCGCGCCGGGCGACTTCCGCGAAACGTTCAATCGGCTGCTCTCGAACGGCGCAGACGAGATCGTCTACGTGGGCGTGGGCGAGAAGCTGTCGGCAACCATCGCCAGCGCCAAGATTGCCCGCGACCTGGTCGGCCGCGAGAAGGTGCATATCGTCGACAGCGCGACGGCCAGCATGGGCATCGGACTGCTGGCCCTGCTGGCCGCCGAGCAGGCGGCGGCGGGTGCCTCGGGCGCGGACATCGCGGCCGATATCGAGCGCCGGCGCGACGACCTGCGGCTGTACGTTGTCCTCGAGACGCTCGAGTACCTCAAGCGCGGCGGACGCATCAGCCCGGCTCGGGCGGCGATAGGCGGTGTGCTGTCCGTCAAGCCGATCATTACCATCGAAAACGGCGAGGTCGGGACGGCCGACAAGCCGCGCACTCGCGGCAAGGCTCGGGCGCGGCTTATCGAGCTTCTCTCACAGGGCAAGCCCGAGAAGGTGGCCGTGCTGCACGGCCAGGCGCCGGACGTGGACGTCTTCGCCGCTGAGTTGGCCGCAGCGACGGGCTTCCCGCGCGACCAGATGAGCGTCAACCTCGTTGGGCCGTCGGTTGGGCCGCACGTCGGCCCGGGCGCCTACGGTGCGGTCATTCTCCACGCCGCGCGAGCCTGAAGGGGACACGCCGGCCGATGTCGGGATGGTACGCCGACGTTACCCTTTGGTGACATCCGGCCCATCTGAAGGCCATCGCAGGCGGTGTACACTCGCGCCGATTCGATGCCTTGGAGGTTCGCGAACTCGATGACCACCGAGCGAGCCGCGCCGGCCATCAATCCCTGGCACGTCGCGCAGCAGCAGTTCGACCTGGCCGCCGATCGGCTCAACCTTGACCCCGGACTGCGCAGGGTGCTGCGCGAACCGCGCCGCGAGCTCACGGTCCACTTCCCGGTCAAGATGGACGACGGCAGCGTGCAGGTGTTCACCGGCTACCGCGTGCAACACAACCTGGGCCGCGGGCCGGCCAAGGGCGGGCTGAGGTACCACCAGGATGTGACCCTCGACGAGATCAAGGCGCTGGCCATGTGGATGACCTGGAAGTGCGCCGTGGTGGGCATTCCCTACGGCGGTGGCAAGGGCGGCGTGGTCGTCGATCCCAAGAAGCTCAGCCGGCGCGAGCTGGAGAACCTGACCCGCCGCTTCACGACCGAGATCTCAGTGCTCATCGGTCCTGAGCGCGACATCCCGGCGCCGGACGTCAACACCAACTCGCAGACCATGGCCTGGATCATGGACACCTACTCGATGCACGTGGGCTACACCGTGCCGGGCGTGGTGACCGGCAAGCCCATCAGCCTGGGCGGTTCGGAGGGGCGCAACGAGGCAACGGCGCGCGGCGCGGTCTACTGCATCGTGGAGGCGGCGCGCCACCTGAGCATCGACCTGCACGGCGCAACGGTCGTCGTGCAGGGCTTCGGCAACGCCGGCTCCATCGCGGCCCAGCTGATGAGCCGCGAGGGCTCGCGCATCATCGCCGTTTCGGACTCGTCGGGCGGCATCCACGATCCCAAGGGCCTGGACATCTCGCGCGTCATCTCCTGGAAGGCGGAGCACGGCACGGTGCGCGGCTTCCCCGGCGCGCAGGCGATCTCCAACGCCGATCTGCTTGAGCTCGAGTGCGACGTGCTCATCCCGGCCGCGCTGGAAAACGTCATCACCCAGAACAACGCCGAGCGGATCAAGGCACGCATCGTGGCCGAGGCCGCCAACGGCCCGACCACGCCCGAGGCTGACGACATCCTGACCGCCAAGGACGTCTTCATCATCCCCGACATCCTGTGCAATGCCGGCGGCGTGACGGTGAGCTACTTCGAGTGGGTGCAGGACCTCAACCGCGACCACTGGAGCGAGTCGATCGTCAACTCCAAGCTGCACGAGATCATGACCGGCGCATTCGCCGAGACACTGGCCATGGCCCAGAAGGAGCAGGTCAGCATGCGCCTGGCGTCGTACCTGCTGGCAGTCGACCGCGTTTCCTCGGCCACCTCGATCCGCGGCCTGTACCCCTAATCTTCTGGGGGTGGACGACCCCCACAGACCCTACGGCGCCCAGAGCATGACCGCGCCGCTGCGCGAGGTGCTCGTGCGCGCGCCCGACGGAGCCTTTGGACGAGCCTTCGACGAGCCGGCCCACGGCTTCCGCCACGCTGTCGACCTGGCCGAGGCGCGTCGCCAGCACGACGCCTTCTGCTCACTGCTCGCCGCGCTGGGCGTGGAGGTGCACTTCCTGGAGGGGGAGGGGCTGGGGCCGGACTCGATCTACACCTACGACGCCCTGCTGGTGACCGAGCGCGGCGCCCTGCCCTTGCGCTCGGGCAAGCCCACCCGATCAGGCGAGGAGAAGGCGGCCGAGACCTGGGCGCGGGCCCGGGGCATCCCCACGCTGGGGCGCATCACCGCGCCCGGAACGGTCGACGGCGGCGACACCTTCTGGCTGCGGCCGGACCTGTTCTGCGTAGGCCGGTCGCTGCGCACGAACCGGGCCGGGGCGGCCCAGCTGGCCGGGCTGGTGGGCGGCGGCGTGGAGGTCTTCGACGTGTCCGTCTGGCGCGGCTCCGCCGAGGTTCTGCATCTGCTCAGCGTGATCTCGCCGGTGTCGGACGAGCTGGCCGTCGTCTTCCCGCCGCTGCTGCCGGCTGGCCTGCACGAGCTGCTGGGCGAGCTGGGCGTGCGCACGCTGGCCGTCGACGAGCACGAGTTCGAGACGCTGGGCTGCAACGTGCTGGCCGTCCGGCCGGGCGTCGTCGTGCTGGCCGAGGGCAACCGCCGCATCGCGACGGCCCTGGCCCTGGCCGGCTGCGAGGTGCACACCTTCGCCGCCTCGGAGATCGGGCTCAACGGCAGTGGCGGTCCGACCTGCCTCACCCGCCCCATCTGGCGCGAGACGTGAAAGGTCCGGATCCGGCGGGCTCCGCGGCAGCCGGTGCTACGATCCGCGGGCCATGCTCGACCACGAAGAACAGTTCCTCTTCAAGGAGGAGATCCTCCACCTGGCCACGGCCATGTCGGAGCCGGGCGTGCTGGACAACGTGGAGGACCTGCTGACCGACGTCATCACCAGCCCGCGTTTCGACTCGGAGGTCTTCACGCTCGAGCGCTCGCTGCAGGTCATGCTCGGCGCCCGCGCCGGCTCGACGCTGGTGGGCCTGCTGACCGTCGCGCCGGAGGTCTTCGACCAGGTCGCCGAGGTGCGCATCTCGCCCGAGGTCCACGAGCGGCTGGTGGCCTGGCGGGCGCGCTTCGGGCTGGCCATCGACAACGCGCTCAACTTCCTCAACAACCCCGACGGCATCCAGGGCCACAACTTCTCGACGCAGGTGGCCCATGTCGACGACCGGCGCGTCTTGCAGGGCCGGCTCACGCTGGTCCGCTACAACAACGAGCCGCAGTTCTTCCTGGCCGACGCGAGCGTCTTCTACGGCCTGATCGCCGACGTGCTGGAGCGCCTCGGCCCGCACACCGACGAGGACAACGTGGACGCCGAGTCGCTCGGCCGGATCAAGGACGCCATCGCCGTCATCGAGCGGCGCATGGCCGCCCGCGAGCGCGCCTGAGGCTTTCCACCCGGTGTCCAGCCGCGTAGGCTGAGGCCCTGATGCGCCAGCTCTACCTCGCCGCCACGGGCATGAACCGGGGCAAGACGACGGTCGCCCTAGGTCTGCTGGCGGCGCTGATCGACCGGGGCGTGGACACCGGCTTCATCAAGCCCGTCGGCCAGCGCTATGCCGTGGTCGACGGCCAGCCGGCCGACGAGGACGCCATCCTGATGCGCAGCGCGCTGGGCCTGCGCGATCCGTTAGGCGCGATGAGCCCGGTCACGATCCCGCGCGGCTTCACCAAGGCGCACATCATGGGCAAGGCGCAGCAGGACCTGGCCGCCCAGATCCGGCGCGCGCACCGGCAGGTGGGCCACCGACGCGAAGCCGTCCTGGTGGAGGGCACCGGCCATGCCGGCGTGGGCTCGGTCATCGGCATGAGCAACGCCCAAGTTGCCCGCATGCTGGGCGCCCCTGCGCTGATCGTGTCCGAGGCCGGAGTCGGCCGGCCGATCGACGAGATCGTGCTCAACCACGCCCTCTTCGAGCGCCACGGCGTGGAGGTCGTGGGGGCCATCGTCAACAAGGTCGACGCCGACGCGCATCCCTCTCTGCCCGAGGTCCTGCGCGAGGGCCTGGCCCGCCACGGCATCGAGCTGCTGGGCATGCTGCCCTACCGCCCGTTGCTGTCCAACCCCACGCTGTCGATGCTGGTCGAGCAGATCCAGGGCGAGGTGCTCTCGCGCGCGCCGGACATGGGCCGCGTCATCGAGCACGTGGCCATCGGCGCGATGCAGCCGCGACATCTCGTCGAGCGCGTCGGCCCGGGCAGCCTGCTGATCGTGCCCGGCGACAGGACGGACGTCATCCACGCCACGCTGGCCGCCAACCGGGCCGCCCGCGAGCAGGGTGAGCGGCGCGGCCTGTTCAGGGTCGGCCGACGACCGGCCTTCGGGCGGGCGCCCATCGATCCCCGGCGCACGGAGCTGGTGGGCATGGTGCTGACCGGCGGCTACCGCCCGCGGCCGCGCGACCTCGATGCGATCCGCGGCGCGGGCATGTTCGCCTACCTGGTCGAGGACGACACCTACGCGGTCGCCTCGGCCGTGCACGACCTGCTGGTCAAGCTCCATCCGGCCGACACGGAGAAGATTGAGCTGACCAAGCGGCTGGTTGCCGAGCACCTGGACGTCGAGCGGATTTACGGCTGCTTCGCCGAGCCGCGCCGGCGCGGAGAGCAGCCCGACGGCGTGCATCCGCCGCCGGCCGGCCAGTTCGTCAGCCGGGTGGGCTGGCGCCTGCGCCGGCTGGGCCGCCGAGCGGCTCGTTGTCAATGAGCCGCGTCTGACCAAAGCGGACGGCCAGCGAGAGGAGCGCCGGCCCGCTGACGTGGTCGAGCTCGGCCAGCGATTCGCCGTCGGCGACCGATACGTACTCCAAGTCGGCCAGCGGCTCCGAGCCGAGGACCTCGCGCATCCTCCCTCGCAGCGCCTCGGCCGAGCGTTCGCCGGACTCCCACTCGGCACGCGCAGCCGTCAAGGCCCGGTGGAGCACCGGCGCGGCGGCGCGCTCGTCGCCCGAGAGGTGCACGTTGCGCGAGGAGAGCGCCAGGCCGTCCGGCTCGCGCACGGTGGGGCAAGCGATCACCTGCGTGGCGATGGCCAGGTCCAGCGCCATGCGCCTGATGACCATCACCTGCTGGGCGTCCTTCTGGCCGAAGTAGGCATGCTGGGCGCCGACCAGGTTGAACAGGATGGCCACCACGGTCGCCACCCCCTCGAAGTGGCCCGGCCGGGCCGCGCCCTCCAGTGGCGCCGCCACCTCGCCCACCACCACGCGCGTGTCGAAGCCCGGCGGATAGACCTCCTCGACGGGTGGGACAAAGACGAAGTCCGCGCCCTCCTCTGCGCAGATGGCTATGTCGCGCTCCTCGTTGCGCGGGTAGCGCGTGTAGTCGGCGGCCTCGTTGAACTGGCGCGGGTTGACGAAGATGGTCACCAGCGAGCTGGCGTTGTCGGTGCGCGAGCGGCGCATCAGCGCCCGATGGCCCTGGTGCAGCCAGCCCATGGTGGGCACCAGTCCAAGCGGGCGGCGGGCGTCAGCCAGCGCCTCCCGAAGCTCAGCGCGGGTGCGCAGGACGCGAATCAAAGACGCGCTAGAGGTCGCGGTCGAGGGGCAACTCGACGGGGGGCTCCAGGTAGCTCTGGTCGAGCGGCGAGCGGCCCAACACATCGTCCAGCACGGAGTCGTCCATGCCCACCGTCTGCTCTGGGCCCGGGAATGTGCCCGCGGCCACCTCCGCCGCGTAGCCCCGCGCGGCGTCGAGGATGGCCGCTCGCAGGTCGGCGAACTTGCGCGCGTGCCTGGGCTGCCAGTCGGCCATGCCGAGCAGGTCGGTGATGACCTGCACCTGGCCGCTGCAGTCTGGCCCGGCACCTATGCCTATCGTCGGGATGCGCAACCGCTCGGTGATGGCGGCTGCCAGTTGGTCCGGCACCAGTTCGAGCACGATCGAGAAGGCGCCGGCTTCCTGCACGGCCAGCGCATCGGACAGCATGGCCCGTGCCCGCTCGGCGGTCTTGCCCTGCACACGCACCTTGCCGCCCAGCGCGTGGCGTGCCTGCGGCGTCCAGCCGATGTGGCCCATCACGGGGATGCCGGCCCGGCTGAGCGCTTCGATGACGCGCGAGCTGCGCACGCCGCCCTCGACCTTGACCGCCTGCGCACCCGCCTCGCGCAGGAAGCGCCCGCCGTTCTCGACCGCCTCTTCCGGCGTCGAGTACGAGAGGAAGGGCATGTCGCCCACGACGAGGGCGCGCGAGGTGCCGCGTACGACGGCCGCCGTGTGATGCAGCATGTCGGCCATCGTCACGCGGATCTCGCTGTCGTAGCCCAGCAGCACGGTGCCCAGCGAGTCGCCCACCAGCAGCAGCGGGATGCCGGACTCATCAAGCAGGCGTGCGGTGGGGTAGTCGTAGGCCGTCAGCATCGGTATGCGCTGGCCGTCGGCGTATAGCTTGCCGATGTCCGAGACGGTCAGCCGGGCGGCGGGCTTGTCTGCGCTCATGTCGGCAATGATGCACCTTCCCGCCCACGCAGCGCGAGCAGCCGATCGAGCAGGCGGTCGGCCACCTCGCGCTTGGAGAGCAGCGGCCACTCCTCGGGAACCTCACCGGGCCTGATCAGGCTGACCCGATTGGTGACCGTGCCGAAGCCAGAGCCTTCTTCGGCGACGTCGTTGGCGACCAGCAGGTCAACCCCCTTGCGGGCGGCCTTCTCGGGCGCCCGCTCGAGCGAGCCCGTCTCGGCCGCGAAGCCGACCAGCAGCGGGCGGCGGGCCTGCCGGCGGGCGGCGGCCGAAGCCTCGGCCAGGATGTCCTCCGTCGGCTCGAGCTCCAGCGTCAGGCCGTCCTGGCGCGACAGCTTGCTGCCGGCGGCGTGGCGCGGCCGGAAGTCGGAGACGGCGGCGGCCATCACGAGCGCGTCGGCGCCATCCAGCGCGTCCAGTACGGCGGCGCGCATCTGGGCCGTGGTGGGGGCGTGGATCAGGCGCGCTGCCTCGGGCAGCGGCACGGACGTCTGGGCATGGATCAGCGTCACCCGCGCCCCGCGGGCCAGTGCCGCTTCGGCCAGCGCCACGCCCATTCGGCCGCTGGACCGGTTGCCGATGAAACGCACGGGGTCGATGGGCTCGGCCGTGCCCCCGGCCGTCACGACGACGTGCCAGCCATGCAGGTCCTGCTCCCGCGCGGGCGTCTCCAGAGGCGGACGAAGGGCGTCGTCGGGCTGGCGAATCGGGCGCCCGTCAACCGCCGCCCGCACGGCGACCATGACCTGGGCGGGCTCGGCCAGACGGCCGCGGCCCACCGCACCGGAGGCCAGCGGCCCCACCTCCGGCTCGACGATGGTGTAGCCAAAGGAGCGCAGCCGCTCGACGTTGGCCCGCGTGGCTGGGTGCTCGTACATCTCACCGTCCATCGCCGGCGCCACCACCACCGGCGCGGCCGAGGCCAGGCAGGTGGCCGTCACCACGTCGTCGGCCAGTCCGCTGGCCATTGCCGCCAGCCAGCGGGCTGTGGCAGGCGCGACCAGGATCGCGTCGGCCGAGTCGGCCGCCACGATGTGGGCGATACGGCCGTCGGGCAGCAGCTCGAGCGCGTCGACAAGCGGCCGGCGGCGGGTCAACGTCTGGAGGGTGAGCGGGCCCAGGAAGGCCTGCGCGCTGTGGGTCATCAGCGGCTGCACGTCCGCGCCTTCGGCGACCAGAGCACGGGCCAGCTCGGCCGACTTGTAGGCCGCTATCGAGCCGGTTACGGCCAGCAGCACGAGGCGGCCGACCAGCGGCCCACCGCCCGCGGCGTCGCTCACGGTGCAGCCCGCGCGGCGGTCTCGGCGTGCAGGATGAGCAGCCCGCGGAGGGTCAGCAGGGGATCGATGACGTCGACGCCCGGGACGTCGGTCGCCCACTCCGCCGCCGACAGGCCGCCGGTCAGGATGACCTTGGGCTTGCCGCCGCCTTCGGCCGCCAGCTCCGCCGTGATGGCAGCCAGCAACTCGCGCACCAGCCCGATGTAGCCGATCACCGCGCCGCTCTGCATGGCGCTGACGGTGTCCCGGCCGATCGCGCGGGCCGGCCGGGCCAGCTCGACGCGGGGCAGCTTGGCCGTCCGGGACGCCAGCGCCTCGAGGCCCAGCTCCAGGCCCGGCGCGAGGGCTCCGCCGATGTAGGCGCCGTCGGCCGAGACCACGTCGAAGTTGGTGGCCGTGCCGAAGTCGACCACGATGGCCGGCGTGCCGTGCAGGCGGGCGGCGGCCAGCGCGTTGCACAGGCGGTCCGCGCCCACTTCCTGCGGCCGCTCCGTGCGCACGGGCAGGCCGACTGTCGCCGCCTCGGCGGCCAGCAGCCTGATGCCCCGCCGGCGGGCAACCTCGGCCAGTGTTGCGCCGACCGTCGGCACGACACTGGCCAGCACGATCTCGTCCACGTCCGCCAGACCGGCGCCGTCCAGCGCCAGCAGGCCCTCGAGCGTCAGCTCCAGCTCGTCGGGCGTGGCTGCCCCTCGCGTGGCTGCCCGCCGGGCCGCACCCAGCCGCCCCTCGCGCACTAGTGCCAGGCTGAGGTTGGTGTTGCCCACGTCGAGCGCCAGCAGCATGGCTGCGATGATAAGCGCAGCCAGATCGCCGGCCCCAACTTTGCCACTGCCAGCCAGGGACTTTCGGGACGAAGTGTGAATCGGGTCTTCGCGCCGGCGCCGGGCTGCGCTACCATCGGGCGGTCCGTACCTTGACCGAGCCGAGGGAGGAGCGTGTCGCTGGAGCCGCCCGCCAAGTTCTTCGTAAATAGCGGTCTGGTCTCCAGTCCCACGGACATCTACAACCTGCTGCGCCCGCTGCTCAAGCAGACCGTCTCATACCGCTACTACCGCGGCGCCGGTCTCATCTCCAGCGGCACGGGCTGGGTCGAGCGCATCGTCGTCGAGCGGCCCGAGGTCTCGACCTTCTTCACGCCTCTTTCCATCTGCCTGAACATCGACTCGTTCGAGCATCTCGAGTTCGAGACGCGCCCCGACCAGCTGATCATCTACTCGCTGGTGCAGGGCGACGAACGGGTGATGATCGAGTTCGCGCCGGTGGGGCGGACGCCCCCCGACGAGCCCGAGCAGCAGCGCTTCGCCTTCCCCACCAGCGACTACGTCCAGATGGAGCTTGGCGCGCTCGAGGGCGGCGAGCGCTCCGAGCAGTCGGGGGAGGGCAGCGAGGCGAGCTAAGGGGCGGCCCAGGCAGGGCCGTCGGGCGAGAGGGAGAGTGCCCGCCGACCGCGGGCAACAGAGGGAGGTTCGGCGGGCATGGAAGCGATAGCTGCGTTCTTCAAGCTGCGTGAGCGGGGCACCTCGATCGGCATCGAGGTGCGTGCCGGCTTGACCACCTTCATGGTCATGGCCTACATCATCTTCGTGAACCCGACCATCCTCTCGAGCGGGCCCCTGGCGGAGGCCGGCCCGCCCTTCCTGGCCGTGGCCGTGGCGACCGCCCTGGCCGCCGGCATCCTGACCATCGCCATGGGCCTGGCCACCAATTATCCCTTTGCGCTGGCCGCCGGCCTGGGCCTCAACGCGGTGGTCGCCTTCGAGCTGATCCTGGGCCGTGGCCTGGCCTGGCAGGACGCGATGGCGGTGATCGTGTGGGAAGGCATCATCATCACGGCCCTGGTGCTGACCGGCCTGCGCGAGGCGGTGATGAATGCCATCCCGTTGAACCTCAAGCGGGCCATCGCCGTGGGCATCGGCCTGTTCATCCTGTTCATCGGCCTGTTCAACGGCGGTTTTGTGGCCGACACGCTCTTTCCCCAGCCGGGCCTCGGGCCACCCGTTCGTCCCGGCAATATCGTTAACGTCGCGACCTTGACCTTCGTCATCGGACTTGGCATCGCCCTGGCGCTGATGGCGCGGCGCGTTCGCGGCGCGCTGCTGCTGACGATCATCCTGACCACGATCGTCGCGATCGTGCTGAACGCGATCGTGGGCCCGGCCAACTCCGGCTTCCTGCCCAACACGGCCGTTCTGCCGAGCAGCTTCGAGGGCTACTTCTTCAACTTCGCGCCGGAAAACTTCCAGACCATCCTCCAGCCGCTGATGCCGGAGCACCTGTTCGGGGTCTGGACGAACTACAACATCCTGATCATCGCGCTGGTCGTCTTCACGCTGATGATGGCCGACTTCTTCGACACCATGGGCACGGTCGTGGGCGTCGGCGAGCAGGCCGGCTTCATCGACGAGCAGGGTCGGCTGCCGGGCATCCGCAACGTTCTGCTGGTCGATTCGCTGGGCGCGGTCACCGGCGGCGCCTTCGGCGTCAGCTCGAACACGACGTACATCGAATCGGCCGCCGGCGTGGCCGAGGGCGGGCGGACCGGCCTGACGGCGGTAGTCGTGGGCATCCTCTTCCTGCTGGCCATCCTTATCGCGCCGATCGCAGGGATCGTGCCCGCGCAGGCGACCGCGCCGGTGCTCGTGGTGGTGGGCTTCCTGATGTTCACGATCGCCAGCCAATTTGACTGGGGCGAGGAACCAGCCGACGCGGCGGCCCCGGCCGCCGGTGAGGGCCACGACTGGCGGGGCCACGAACCCCATGTCGGCACGGATACGCGCCTCGACGTGGTCTTCCCCGTGCTGGTCACGCTGATCGTCATGCCGCTGACCTTCACCATCACGGACGGCATCGCGGCCGGCTTTGTCACCTACGTCTTCCTTAAGCTGGTGACCGGCCGGGCGCGCCAGGTCCATCCGTTGATGTGGCTCGTCTCCATCGCCTTCGCGATCTACTTCGCCGTTCCCTGGATCGAGGCTGTCATAGGCTGAGGGCCGGCCGGGCGGCCAGGCGGAGGATCGGGGGGCGGCCAGCGGCAGGCTCCGACGCTTGGTCGGGCTTGCAAGCCGGGGCGTGTAGCATTCCGCGCAATGTTCCAACGCACCGCGCTGCCCGATGGGCCGCGCGTCATCTCCGCTCGCCTGCCCGGCGCGCGATCCCTGGCCGTGGCCGCTTACGTCCGCGCCGGCTCGCGCCTCGAGAGTCGCCCTTTGTGGGGCGTGGCCCACTTCATGGAGCACGTCACCTTCAAGGGCACCCAGGCCTACCCCGACACGCGCTCGGTCTCGGAGGCGGTCGAGGCGCACGGCGGCAGCAGCAACGCGGCCACCGACCGAGAATCGACCGTCTACTGGGTGCGCCTGCCCGTGCGCGAGCAAGAGCGGGCCTTCGCCGTGCTCTCCGAGCTGGTCACCCGGCCGCTGCTGCGTGACGCGGACATCGACCGCGAGCGAGAGGTCATCGTGGAGGAGATTCGCTCCTACCGCGACGACCCGTCCCAGTACGTGTTCAACCTCTTCGACGAGGCGTTCTACGGCGACAGCCCGCTGGGTTGGGAGATAGCCGGCGACGAGGAGAGCGTGCGCAGCCTGCCCAGCAAGGAGATCCGCACGTTTTGGCAGCAGACGTACCGGCCGGCGAACACGGTCGTAGCAGTCGCCGGGGACCTGCCCCACGAGCGCGTCGTCGAGCTGGTCAGGGCCAACTTCGGGAGCGGCAATGGGGTCGTGCCGGGTTTCGTGCCTGCCCCGTCCGCCCCGGCCGATCGTCTGCGGGTCGACTACAGACCGTGCGCGCAGGCCCACATCTGCCTGGGCGTGCGGGCGCTGCCCCGCGATCATGCCGACCAGTGGACGCTCGAGCTGCTCAACACGCTGCTGGGTGACGGGTCGAGCAGCCGCCTGTTCATGAGCCTGCGCGAGGAGGCCGGCCTGGCATACGACGTGCACAGCTTCCAGTCCGACTATGCCGATGCGGGCACGCTTCAGATCTACGCCGGAGTGGGGCCGGACGATATCCCCGCGGCCGTCGAGGCGATCCTGGTCCAGTTGCGCCGACTGCGCGACGAGCCGGTCGCAGCGGCCGAACTTGCCAAGGCACGGGCATACACCTCGGGCCGCCTGGAGCTGCGCCTTGAGGAGAGCCGCCCGCTGGCCTCCTGGCTGGGCGTGCAGGAGGCGCTCCACGAGCAGGTGCTGACGCTCGACGACGTGCTCGAACGGCTGGATGCAGTGACCCCGCGGGACGTTGCCGAGCTGGCCGGCCGTTTGGTCCGCGACGATGCGTTATGCGCGGCGGTCATCGCGCCGCGCGGCAAGGCTCGCGGCCTCGAGCAAGTCCTCGACCTGAATTGAACCCATTCCCATGAGCCCCGCACAGGAGACCTCAGCTTGACCGAACGCACCCTCATCCTGATCAAGCCGGACGGCGTCCAGCGGGCGCTGGTCGGGCACATCATCGAGCGCTACGAGGCGCGCGGACTGCGCCTGCTTGGCCTCAAGCTCGTCCACGCTGATCGCGCCCTGGCCGAGCGCCACTACGCCGTCCACCGCGACAAGCCCTTCTTCGGGGGGCTGGTCGAGTTCATCACCTCCGCGCCGCTCGTGGCGCTGGCCGTGGAAGGTCCGAATGCCGTCGCCGTCTGCCGCGCGCTGAACGGCGCCACGCGGCCGGAAGAGTCGGCCCCCGGCAGCATCCGGGGCGACCTCGCGCTGGAGACCGGCCAGAACCTGGTCCATGCCTCGGACAGCACGGAGACTGCGCGGGCGGAGCTCGAACTGTGGTTCAGCCCCGACGAGCTGCTCGATTACCGGCGTGAGATCGACCGCTGGGTGATCGGCTAGGGCAGGCCGCGGGTGGGCTCACTCGCCGGCCACCGGGGCTCACCCGGCTGCGGGCCCGGGCTCACTCGCCGTTCGGTAGAGGCACTTCCTCGTAGGTCGGCGTGGGCAGGATGCCCAGGGCGTTGAGCGGCCAGTAACGGAGGAACGCGCGCCCGATGACGTTCTGGCGCGGCACCGGCCCGATGCTGCGCGAGCGGGAGTCGGTCGAGTTGTTGCGGTTGTCGCCCATCACGAACAGGCTGCCCTCCGGCACCTGCCAGAAGCCCTCGTCTTCGGCCGTGCGGGTGGGTCCTGAGAAGACGTAGGGCTCGTTGATGCGCGTGCCGTTGACATAGACGGCGCCGTCGCGGATCTCGACCGTGTCACCCGGCTCACCGATGACCCGCTTGATGAACGGCACCGCGTTCTGGCCGTCGCTGTTGGGCGGTGCGAAGACGATGATGTCGCCGCGCGAATAGTCGTTGAAGTTGGGCGTCAGCTTGTCGACCAGCACGTACTGGCCCTCCTCCAGCGTGCGGCGCATGCTCTCCTGCTGGACCTGGTAGGGCTGGGCGACGAAGGCCTGGATGACGAGGAAGATGACGAGCGTCAGCACGAGAGTCTCGGCGATCTCGATCAGACACCCGAGGGGACGGCGATTCACTGGCAGCGAAGTATAGGGCCGAGCACGGACCAGCCCGACTCGCGAAAGGTGACCACTGGACGGCACCCTTTTGGCGGTCGACGCCGATGTTGCCGGCCAGCGCGACTAACGGCCAACTTCACGTCGATCCGTGGCCCAGCTTGCCGCCCTGAACCGCTGGCGGGTAACACACAGCCACGCAGGCGCCCGAACTTGGCCGTTAGCTCCGGCCCCCGGACAACTGGCAGGCCGGCGGACAGGCGGACAGCCACATAGACAGGTTCCGGGCGGCGGCGGACCAGTTCACGAGTTTGACCCGCGCTCGGCCGGCTTGCTACACTCCGGCCGCCTGCGAGCCGTGCGGCCCCGGTGTTCGACCGGGGCTCTTTCACTGTCCGGCGAGCCCGTCCCGGATGCCGTCGAAGCAGGCGGCCCGTCGCACTCCCAAACACTGAGGAGCATCCGAGCGTGGAACTCGCTGACCTGATCCAGTGGGTCGTTCCCATCGCAGGCTTGGCCGCCGTCCTGTTCGCCGGCTACCTGGCGCGCGACGTCCTGCGTCGCGACTCCGGCACCGACGCCATGCGCGAGGTGGGCGGCATGATCTACGAGGGCGCGGTGGCCTTCATTCGGCGGCAGTACATCACCATCGGCCTGCTGGCCGTGGCCGGCGCGATCGCCGTCGGCATCATCATCGCCATCGTCGAGACCGAGGGCACCTCCGAAACGGACATCTTCGGCGTGGAGCTTGGCTGGCGGACCGGCGTGGCCTTCCTGGTCGGTGCGGCCTGTTCGATGGCCTCGGGCATCATCGGCATGTACATCAGCGTGAAGGCCAACGTGCGGACGGCATCCGCGGCACGGCGCAGCCTGGTCGAGGCGGTGCAGGTGGCCATGCGCGGTGGGGCGGTGTCGGGCTTCCTGGTGGTGGCCCTCTCGCTGCTGGGCGTGTGGGCCATATTCGTGGCCTATGGTGGCCTGGAGACGCCGGAGCAGGCGCCCTTCCTGATCGTCGGCTTCGGCTTCGGCGCCTCCTTCGTGGCGCTCTTCGCGCAGCTGGGCGGCGGCATCTACACCAAAGCCGCCGACGTGGGCTCCGACCTGGTCGGCAAGATCGAGGCGGGCATCCCGGAGGACGACCCGCGTAACGCGGCGGTCATCGCCGACCTCGTTGGCGACAACGTAGGTGACTGCGCCGGCCGTGGGGCCGACCTCTTCGAGTCCACCGCCGCCGAGAACATCGGCGCGATGATCCTGGGCGTGGCGGCCTTCCTCATCGCCCAGGCCGCCGGCTGGCCGAACCCCGAGGCGTGGATCTTCTTCCCGCTGGTCGTACGCGCCTTCGGGCTCCTGGCGACCATCGCTGCGATGTACTTCGTGCGCGGTCGCGAGGACGAGGATCCCATGAACATCCTCAACCGCGGCTACTGGGCGACCACCCTCTTTTCGGTCGTGGGCCTGGGCATAACGACCTACGTGATGATGCAGACCGGCACGGACCTCGCGGGCGCGATGGGCATCCCGGCCTGGATCTGGATGTTCGGGGCGGGC
>DATKBB010000034.1:0-39434 GCA_035514295.1 Candidatus Limnocylindria bacterium
AGACCGAGGCTGAAAAGCTCCTCGCGCAGGAGCAGGATGGCTTCCGCTCGGCTGAGCAGGCGCAGGTCTCCCGCCAGGCCCAGCTCGAAGGCATGCTCGCGCAGCACGGCGTCGCCGAAAGCGTGGAACGTCTGCACCGTCGTGTCTGCCTGGCCGTAGGGGACGAGAACGTCGATTCGCGCCTGCATCTCCGCCGCCGCCTTGGCCGTGAAGGTCAGCGCCAGGATCTCCCGCGGACGGGCCCGCTTGCTGGCTATCAGCCAGGCGACACGCCTGGTGACGACCTCTGTCTTGCCCGTGCCAGGGCCGGCCAGCACCAGCAGCGGGCCGGTGCCGTGCGTCACCGCCTGCCGCTGCTCGCGATTGAGCCCGTGCAGCAGCGGTCGGAGCTGATCAAGTGAGACCGGCGCCGTTTGCTGGCCGATGCTCGACCGGACGGGAATGAGATTCTGCGCGGACCGTTCGTGAGCGACCATGACGCCAGCCTGCCGGCCGGCCGTGCCACCTAGCGTGGCACTTGCCGCTGTGTGGCCCCGGCTCAGCCCCGTTCGTGAGCCGTGCTGCCCGCGCGCCTCAAGGCCTCGGCCTCTTCCTCCGACAGAGCCGTCTCGCTCCTGCCGGCCACGATCTGCTTGAGGTACAGCCGCGTCACCTGGCGCGAGTGCAGGCTGGACAGCACTACCCCGTTGGCCTCGTTGTCGAGCATGGCCAGCGCGAAGCTCTGGTTGCCACCGGTGTCCTGGAAGGGGTTGTAGCGGACGACGCCCACGCGTTGCACGGAACGGCGAATGCCGTCCTCGGCCAGGTGCAGCCGCGAGGCATGCTGGGCCAGCGCGTCGGAGACAGCGTCGAGGCGGCGCACCTCCTCCCCCAGCAATCGGTCGATATGGGCCACGCCGCTGGCGGGCAGGCGACCCTGACGGGTAGCCCGTCGCAGGCGAACGACAAGAAGGAGGCTCAGCAGTAGGCTGAGCAGGGCCACGATCAGAGCGGCCAGCGCGATGGGTCCCTGCAACTCTGCCGGCATCGAGGCATTCTAGCCGCGCCGCTGCCGATGCTAGACTCCGTCCGGTGAGCAAGAGAACGCGCGGAGCTGCGCGCCCGCAGCACCGCCGACCCGGCGCCCGACCCGCCTCCGGCCGGGGCCCGCGCCGCCCGCTCGAGGCAGACGTCGGAGAGATCGAGCCCAGGCGATCAGCGGAGCCGGATGAGGCGCCCGAGTCCTGGACGGCAGCCAGCACCCCTATGGCCGATCAGCCGGCGGAGCGCGAGGCAGCGCGCGTACCGCGCGCGCACGGCCGGCCGCGCGTCAAGGCCGGCAGCCTGCTGGCGGCCCGGGCCGCCATCGAGTACGTCTACGTCAAGCAGGACCTCAAGCGCATCACTGTTTTGGGGGTGCTGCTCTTTGCGACGCTGATCGCACTATGGCTGCTGATCGTAGTGCTGGAAGTAGTCCCGCTTCCCTTCTACTAAGTCGCCGACCAGGCCGAGTGGGTGCCCGGCGGGCAGCCATGCCGCGGACCCCCAAAATGGACGAACCATTACCTCCCGTCTGACGGTGATCGGCGCTCTCTGACTGTGCTGCGGATGACAGCATTCTCTGTACGCGATCGTGTCGATCTCGGTGACGCCCGGAACCGTTCGAAGGTCGACGTCGACGAGAATCCGCGCTCCGACACACAGCGGCGGTAAGGACGGTCGACTTTCCTCGCACAGCCAGACGTCCGGCGACAGAGGAGTGCGAACTAATAGCCCTCTCACGGTCACGCTCGAGCCAACCGGGATTGCTGCGGCCTCGGCCACCGACAATGCGCCCTCGGGCGGCGGATCAGCGTCTGTTACGGCAAGGACGGAAAAGGCCGGGCTTGGAGCCGGATCTCTGCCGAGGTGACCGGTCGCCACACGAGGCGTCACGTCGATCGCAAGCTCTGCTTCCAGGTAGCCGGCCGCTGTGACGAGAATCCGATACTCCCCGGCTAAGACAGACGTAGCGACAATCTGACCAGGCACCTCGCCGTCAGTGAGCAGTTGACCGGGCGGAAGCAGGATCCCATCCAGCTTCGTGACGGGCTCGCCTTGCTCGTCGGCTGACCACCAGCCAGATGGCTCCCGTATCAGGCGGGCCCAGGTATGGAGGGCGGAGTCGGAAGCGGGGCCACCGCTGCGCAACCAACGGCGAGTGAAACGAAGGTGCCGGCCACGGCGGGGCCCATGCGACGCCGTAGCCAGGAGCAAGCGTCACGACGCAACCGCCTCAGTCGCGCGCCCTCTTGTGGCGTGGACTGTCACCGCGAGCGACCCGCCGTGACTCCATTCGCTCGCCGATGGTCCGCTCGTAGCCCTCCCCCGTCGGCTCGTAGTAGCGCCGCTCCTTGAGCTTGTCGGGCAGGTACTGCTGCTCGACGTCGTGGCCCTCGAACTCGTGGGGATAGAGATACCCGACGCCGATGCCGTGGTCGCGCCGCTCGCGCCAAGTGCCGCTCCTCAGGTGCTTCGGTACGGGGAGCGCCCCGTGCTTCTCGACGTCCTCGACTGCCTTCCAGTAAGCCGAACCCGCGCGGTTGGATTTCGGCGCCGTGGCGATGAACGTCGCCGCCTGGGCGAGGGCGTACTGCGCCTCGGGCAGGCCAACGTACTCGACCGCGTGGGCGGCGGCCGTGGCCAGCGGCAATGCGCGCGGATCGGCGTTGCCCACGTCCTCGGAAGCGGCGATGACCAGCCGCCGGGCGATGAAGCGCGGATCCTCGCCGGCCGCGACCATCGCGGCCAGCCAGTAGAGCGCCGCGTCCGGGTCGTTGCCGCGCAGGCTCTTGATGAAGGCACTGACCGTGTCGTAGTGCCCGTCGCCGGCCCGGTCGTAGGCCAGGATGCGCTGCTGCGCCGCGGCCTCGACCAGCTCCAGGGTCACCTCCCCCTGGGCGGCCATCGCCGCCGCAGCCTCCAACACGTTGAGGGCCGCTCGCGCATCACCCGCGCTGATCGAGACCAAGTGGGCGCGCGCCTCGTCGCCCAGGCTGGCGCCGCCGCCCAGTCCGCGCTCGTCCTCCAGCGCGCGCAGGACCAGTGCCTCGACCTGCTCATCGGTCAGCGGCTCGAGGCGGAAGACCCGCAGCCGCGAGAGCAGCGCCGAGTTGACCCCGAAGTAGGGGTTCTCCGTCGTGGCCCCCACGAGCGTGATCGTGCCGTCCTCGACCTGCGGCAGGAGGGCGTCCTGCTGTGCCTTGTTGAAGCGGTGTATCTCGTCGATGAACAGCACCGTCGAGCGGCCGCCGCGGTCGATCCAGGAACGCGCGTCGGCGATACGGGCGCGCACCTCGGCCACGCCGCTCATCACCGCCGATAGCGTCGAGAAGGGCGCGTCGATGACGTCGGCCAGCAGCCGGGCGAGAGTGGTCTTGCCCGAGCCCGGCGGCCCCCACAGGATCATCGAGGACAGGTGCCCGCGCTCGATCATGCGCCGGATCGCGCCGCGCTCGCCGACAAGGTGCGCTTGGCCGACGAACTCGTCCAGCGAAACCGGCCGCATGCGGGCGGCCAGCGGCGAATGAGCGCCCTCTCCGGCAGGCGGCAGGTCGAGCGGCTGGGGACGCGCCCCGCTGGTGGTGCTGCGGCGTGGCATCGGCCGGCCGAGCATAGTCCCGATTGGCCTCGACCGACTACCATCTGGGGCCAGGCCGTCGCGACCCAGCGGCCCGACACACAGGAGTCGTCCGTGAGCGAGCACGTCAACCTGCGCATCCCCGGTCCCACTCCCCTGCCCGAGCGAGTGCGTGAGGCGGGCTCGAGCCAGATGCTCAACCACCGCGGACCCGAGTTCCGGGAGCTGATCACGCGCGTGACCCAGCGACTCCAGCGTGCCTTCCGCACCCAGAACGATGTCCTGACGCTGACCGCCTCGGGCACGGGCGGCATGGAGGCCGCCGTCGTCAACCACCTCTCCCAGGGCGACCCCGTGCTGGCCGTCAGCATCGGCTCGTTCGGTGACCGTTTCGCGGAGGTTGCCACGCGCTACGGGGCGCAGGTCGTACGCCACGATGTCGAGTGGGGCCGCGCCGCGCGGCCGGAGCAGGTGAGCGAAGCGCTGGCGAAGATGGCCGCCGAGGGCCGGCCGGCGAAGGCGGTGCTGCTGACGCACAACGAGACCTCGACCGGCGTGACCAACCCGCTCGAAGAGCTGGCCGCCGCCGCCCGCGACGCCTCGCCCGACACGCTGATCATCGTCGACGGCGTAAGCGGCCTGGGCGCCGTGCCCTTCGACAACGACGGCTGGGGCCTCGACATCGTGGCCACCGGCTCGCAGAAGAGCTGGATGGTGCCGCCCGGGCTGGCCATGGTCAGCGTCTCGGAACGCGCCTGGCAGGCGGCCGCGACGGCAAGCATGCCGCGCTACTACTTCGACCTGGCCGAGGCCCGCAAGTTCCTGGGCAAGGGCGAAACGCCCTGGACGCCGGCCGTCAGCGTGCTGCTCCAGCTCGACGTGGCACTGGACATGCTCGAGGCGGAGGGCTACGAGCAGATTTTCGCCCGGCACGCCGCCTGCGGCGCCGCCGCGCGGGCCGGACTGGAGGCCATGGGCTTCCGCCTGCTGGCCGAGCGCGAGCACGCATCCAACACCGTCACAGCCGCCTGGCTGCCCGACGGCGTCGAGTGGTCGGCCCTCAACCGCGAGCTGCTGGCGCGCAATCTCGTCCTGGCCGGCGGGCAGGGCAAGCTGGCCGGCCGCATCCTGCGCATCGGCCACCTGGGCGCCGTCAGCGTGGACGAGGTCGTGTCGGCCATCGAGACCATCGAGGCAGCCGCCCTGGAGCTGGGCCTGGCCGTCGAGTCGGGCGCCGGACCGAGCGCCGCGAGCGAGGCCGGCCGGGAGGCGGTCCCGACGCCGGCGTGAGGATCCTGGTCGCCGAGCCGCTGGCCGAGGAAGGCCTGCGCCTGCTGCGCTCGGAACACGAGGTGGACGTCCAGCCGGGCCTCTCCCGGGCCGATTTACTGGCCTGCCTGCCGGGCTACGAGGCGCTGGTCGTGCGCAGCCAGGTGTCCGTCGACGCCGAGGCGCTGGCCGCCGCCGGCAGGCTGTTGGTCGTCGGCCGAGCGGGAGTAGGCGTGGACAACATCGACCTCGATGCCGCCACTCGGGCGGGGGTCACCGTCGTCAACGCGCCGACGGCGAACACGGTTGCCGCCGCCGAGCACAGCCTGGGCCTGCTCTACGCCCTGGCCCGGCGCATTCCGGCCGCCGACGCGTCGCTGCGTGCCGGCGAGTGGCAGCGCTCGCGCTTCCTGGGCCAGGAGCTGCGCGGCAAGACGCTGGGCATCGTGGGCCTGGGCAAGATCGGCATGGCCGTCGCCGAGCGCGCCCGCTCCATGGAGATGGAGCTGCTGGGCCACGATCCGTTCGTAACCGAGGAGGCCGCCGCCCAGCGTGGCATCCGCCTGTTGCCGCTGCCCGAGCTCCTGGGCCGGGCCGACGTGGTCACTGTCCACGTGCCGCTCACGCGAGCCACGCAGGGGATGATCGGTGAGGAGCAGCTTGCCCTCATGACGCCCAGTGCGCTGCTCGTCAACGTCGCGCGGGGAGGCGTGGTGGACGAGGCGGCGCTGGCCGCCGCGCTGCGCGAGGGGCGCCTAGCCGGGGCGGCGGTGGACGTCTTCGAGACCGAACCGCCGCGCGACTCGCCGCTGCTCGGGGCGCCCAATACGGTGCTGACCCCCCACCTCGGCGCCTCCACCGAGGAAGCACAGGTGCGCGTGGCCGTCGAGACCGCACAACAGATCCTGGACGTGCTGGCCGGCCGCTCGGCGCGCTACGCCGTCAACGCTCCGCTGGTGCCACCCGAGACGGAGCAGGCGCTGGTGCCCTACCTGCCCCTGGCCCGCCTGCTGGGCCAGTTCTATGCCCAGTTCGCGCCCACCCTTGAGGGCATGACCCTCGAACTGGCCGGTGAGATCGCCGAGCACGACAGCGCGCCGCTGGCCGCCGCCGTGCTGGCCGGCCTGCTCGAAACGGCCACCGAGGAGCGAGTCAACACCGTCAACGCGCCACTGCTCGCCCGCGAGCGCGGGCTGCACCTGGCCGAGCACCGCACGAGCGAGAGCCCGCGCTACCAGTCGCTGCTGACCGTCTCGGGCGCGACGGCGGTGGCCGGCACGATCTCGGGCGGCGAGCCGCGCCTGGCCCGACTGGGCGACTACTGGGTGGACATGCCGCCGGCCGGCTGGATGCTGGTGACGCGTCACCGGGACCGGCCGGGCACGATGGGCCGCATCGGGCTGATGCTGGGCGAGGCCGACGTCAACATCAGCGCCATGCACCTGGGCCGGCGCGAAGCACGCGCCGACGCGCTGATGATCCTGGCCCTCGACGAGCCCGTGCCGCCGGAGGTGGCTCAGCGGATTCGCGATCACGAGGCCGTGCTCGACATGTGGCTCATCCGGCTGAGCCTGTGAGCGACGGGCGCCTCGAGCTGCCGAACGGTCTGGCTGCCACGATCGTGCTGGTGCGCCACGGCGAATCCACCTACGTCGCCGAGGGCCGCTTCCAGGGTCGCCACGATCCGGGCCTCTCGCCACTGGGCGAGCGGCAGGCGCAGCTCGTCGCGCAGCGGCTGGCCTCGCGCCACGAGGGCAGCCCACTGCCCGTGCCCGCCGGTGACGCCCAGGGTGTCTGGCATTCACCCCTGCGCAGGGCGGCGGACACGGCGCGGACGATAGGCGCCGGCCTTGGCCAGACCGTCGCGCTGCACGGCGACGAGCGGTTGACCGAGCTGGCCCAGGGCGAGTGGGAGGGACTGCTGCACAGCGAGGTGAACCAGCGCTGGCCTCTCGAGCTTGCTCGCTGGCGCGAGGACCCGCTGCACTTCCAGGCCCCGGGCGGCGAGGCGCTGGGCGAGGCCGCCGGGCGTGTGTCGGACGCCCTGGAAGGCATCCTGCGCGCTCTTGCCGGGAACGAGCCGCGCCGGCCGGGCTCGGACACTGCGGGCGATATGGCCGCCGTCCGCGGTCAGCCGGTCCCCGGCTACCCGGAAACCAGCAGCGGAGCCGGCGCGCTCGAGCCGTGGGCGATCGCCGTCGCCCACGACGGGATCTTCCGGTTGCTGCTGATGCGCCTGCTGGACGTGCCTCTGGAGCGCTTCTGGTCGTTCCCCTTCAGCCTCTGCTCGATCACGGTCGTCACGCTGCGCGATGGGCTGGCCAGCCTCCGCGCGCACAACCTGGCCGACCACCTGGCCCCCCTGGCGGCCGACGAGGTGGCCGCCCAAGAGGCCCGCGGCGACCGCCGCGGCGCGCTGTAGGCGGGTGGCCCGATGATCGCCCGCCTCCAGGAGCGCTGGGCCGACGTCCGTTCCAGCTGGTGGTTCCTGCCCTCGGTCATGGCCCTCGGGGCAGTGCTCATCTCGGTGATCACTACGACGCTGGACTCGGCCTTCAGTGACGAGCTGGAGCAAGGCTTCGGGCTCTACGGCGGCGGCCCGGAAGGCTCGCGCTCCGTCCTGGAGACGGTGGCCGGCTCGATGATCACGGTGGCCGGCGTCACCTTCTCCATCGCCATCGTGGTCATGACGCTGGCCTCGTCGCAGTTCGGGCCGCGCCTGCTGCGCACGTTCATGCGCTCGGTGGGCAACCAGGTGACTTTGGGCACGTTCGTAGCCACGTTCATCTTCAGCGTGCTGGTGCTGCGCACGGTGCGCACCGAGGATGGCGACCAGGCCGCCTTCGTGCCCCACCTGTCGGTGAGCGTGGCCATGCTGCTGACACTGGCCAGCCTGACCGTCTTCATCTACTTCATCCACCACTCGGCCCGCTCCCTCCAGGTAGGGCAGATCGTGGCCGCCGTGTCACGCGACATGGAGAAGGCGCTGGACGACCTCTTCCCAGGCATGATCGGCGAGGACGGCGCAGGCGAGGAGCCGGAGCAGGAGGCCAGCGGTGGCGTTCCGCTGACCAGCGAGCAGTCCGCTTACGTCCAGATGATCAACGGCCGGGAGTTGCTCTCCGCCACGAACGAGCGCGACGTCGTCGTCGAGCTGGCGGTCGCGCCGGGCGACTTCGTGCTGGAGGGTGCAACCCTGGCCTACGTCCGGCCGGCCGAACGGCTGGACGAGGACCTCTCGCGGCGGCTCAGGCGCGCCATCTCTCTCGGCGACCAGCGCACCGAGCAGCAGGACGTGGGCTTCGCCTTCGACCAGCTCCAGCAGATCTGCCTGCGCGCCCTCTCGCCGGCGCTCAACGACCCGCTCACGGCCGGCATGTGCATCGATCGAATGGCCGCCGGCCTGGCCCGCCTGGCCGAGTCGGAGCTGCCCTCACGCCACAGACTCGACGATGACGGCAGCCTGCGCGTGCTGGCCGAACCGCCGTCTTTGGAGGCCATGCTGCGGACGGCGTTCGCCGACGTCCGCCGCTCCGCCCGCGACAACGTGGCGGCCAGCCTTCGCCTCCTCCAGGCACTGGGCGCCGTGGGGGCTCGCGCCAGCCGGCCGGAAGACCTTGCCGCACTGCGCGGGAGTGCTGTGTTGATCGTCGAGGAGGCGTCTCCCAGCCTCACTGCGGAGGATCTGGCGCTGCTAGGCGAGGCCCAGCGGGCTGCACTTGCCGTGATCGACGGAGCCGTGCGCGAACCACCCCCGCTGCGGAGCTAGTCAGGAGGGCTGGACGGGCGATTGCTCTAGCTGCTCGGACAGCCGCCTGATCTCGGAGCGCAACTGAGCGACCTCGTCGCGCAGCCCGTCGCCCGCCTGCGCCTCCGGTGCCTGATCCCGCCCGAGGCCCAGGAAGTGACTGGCCATGGTGGCCGTCACGTAGCCGAACACCACGATTGCGTAGAGCGACAGCAACCAGGCCACAACCCGGCCCTCGACGGTCACGGGCGAGTAGTCCGTGCCTATGGTGGTCATCGTCATCGCCGTCCACCACAGCGCCTCGCCGTAGCTGGTGATGCCAGTGGCGGCCGCTGCTGGAGCCCCCGAAGCCTCGAAGAACAGCAGGCCGGCCGCGCCGACGACGATTATCAGCACCGTCAGCACGATGACGTACACGAAACCGGTCCGATCGAGCGTCCGCGACAGGGCACCCATGCCGCGGTTGACCGTCGTGACGAGGCGCAGCAGGCTGGCCGAGCGGACCGCGCCGGCGGCGCGCAGGAAACGCAGCGCAGACAGAGCGCGGAGAGCGCGCAGGGCCGGCACGAGGAGGGCCAGCACCTTCAGCCAGTTGGAACGCAGGTAGGCGCTCCTGTCGGGAGCGATCAGCAGCTCGATGGCCACCTCGACGATGAACACCGCCCAGATCGAGTAGAAGAGCAGGTCCAGACGCGTGTCCGTGCCGACCACGAACTCCAGGACGAGCAGGGCCAGCCAGACGAAGGACAGTACGATCAGCGGGCCGGCCAACATCCGGTCGAGCCAGCGCAGCAGCTGCCAGCGTTCGGAGCTATCGGCCTCGTTCGTGGGCCTGTCATCGGGCATCGCGCTTCCTCCCAAGGGTCGAAAGTAGGCTCCGACCATAGCGCGGCAGCTTCAGCGGGGCGCTGGGCCCTAGTCTTCGCCTCGTCGTCGGCGTGGTCGGTACCAGAGCAGGCGGACGAGCCCGATGCGCACCCGGCGGTAGGCGCGGCGCAGGGCCTCGAGGGCGTCCGTCGGTAGCTGGCGGGCGCCGTAGGTCGCCTCGACCTTGGCCGTGGCCACCACGCGCAACTCGGATCGAACCCGTGGTACGAGCTCACCCAGCCCGTCCGCGAACTCATAGACGGTCTGTGTCGGCCGTGGGCCGTGCCCGAAGCGCCCGGCCAGGCGGGCGACGCCGCGGTAGGCCAACTCGGGCTCCGTTCGAGGCATGCGCCTCATGTAGGCCACGCCGCCCAGCAGCAGAAGCGCGAGCGCGACACCGACTATGCCCAGCACGGCCAGGATCGGGTCAGGACCACCTCCTCCGCCGCCGGACGACGGCAGGATGACCGGCCGCGGGGGCTCGAATCCCGGCTCGACGAATATGTCCGGGCCGAAGAAGGGCGTCGGTGCGGGCATGCCGGGCGGCCGGGGGGTGGCCACCGGCGCGCCGGGCTCCAGCACCGGTGCCTGGTTGAGGTTCTCCTCGTTGCCCGGCGTCGGATCGAACTCCACCCAGCCGTAGCCCGGGAAGTACACCTCGACCCAGGCGTGAGCGGCACTGCGCGGCACGGACCAAATTCCGTCCGCGCCCTGGCGGCCGGGCAGGTAGCCCAGCACGTAGCGCGCGGGTATGCCCTGCGTGCGGAGCATCATCGTCATTGCACTGGCGAAGTATTCGCAGTAGCCCTGCTTTATCTCGAGGAAGCAGTCGACCAAATTGCGGCCGACGCACAGGCCACGCACGTCGGTCGTGTACCGAAAGCCGCCCGATTCTCGCAGCCAGTCCTGCATCGCTTTCGCGATGTGGTACGGGTCGCGCTCCTCTGGGTCCAGGCCGGCAACGATGGTTTCGGCTCGTTCGTAGGCCACCGGCCCCACCGAGTTCTCGCGAATGGTCGTGTAACGCTCTACCCAGCTGGGATAGACCAGCCCGGCGGCGGCCAGCTGGTTGCCGGTCAAGGCTCCGTCACCCTCGGTGACGCGGACCATCGCGCGCACGGTGTAGGGCACACCGGCGACCATGCCGTCGGGTAGGCGACCGGTGATGAAGCCGCCCGGACTGCCGTCGTCTTCGCGGTGGACCTGCACCTCCGTCCGCTGGTCCAGCTGGACCGGGCCGTCGGGCGAGACGAAGACGTGGCCGCCGATGTCCCCCGGCGTGACTTCGACCAGCACCTCGCGTCGACCCTCGGCGGCGACCAGCGACTCTGCGCTGGGGCCGAGCGGGTCGGCCAAAGCCTCGACGACGTGCGTCGTGCGCTGCTCCGTGTAACTCCAGGTGCGCCCGTCGAATGAGTCGTAGGCCGCACCGCGCCAGCGGTGGCCCCGCGGCGAGGGATCGCTGGAAAGCGCCGTGAACTCGATCGCGTCCGACGACTCCCACAGCTCCCGAATCGTCTGATTGGGAGCGAACAGGATGCTTGGGCCGCGGGCCTGTCCGGTCACGCCGCCCATCACGCGGTTGACCTCGTAGCCCAGCTCGATGAGCTGCTCGTCGAGGTCGTTCCAGACCCTGCCCAGCGGCGCGGAGCTGGTGTTGGCCGCCAGGAACGTGGAGCCGACGAGCGCCAGGCCGATGAAGGTCGCCCCGCTGCGCAGGAAGGCACTCGAGACCGTGGGCCCGTCGCCAATGGCCCGGGCGCGCCAGGCGTCGACTTGCTCGAGCAGGTTGAGGCGGACCAGCAGCAGCAGGGCGGCGGCGAAGAAGACGACCACGTGCAGGTACTGATCGCGCACCGTCAGCGAAACGTTGATCAGCAACGGCACGGCGGCGATCAGGATGGCCGGCAGCGGGCGCTGGCGACGGAAGACCGCCACGGCAGCAAATTGGCCCGCTGCCCACAGCAGGGCACCCAGGGTCAGCAGGAAGACCGATGTCTCGGAGGAGCGGATGCCCAACACGACCAGCTCGTTCACAAAGTTCGAGACCGACTCGTTGAGCGCGCGCAGGCGGTCGACCAGCGAAGGCGCCTGCGAGACGACGGCACTCAGCGCGACGAGCAGGTAGACCGCACCCACGGCCGCGCCGACGATGTGGGTCCGCACGACGCCCAGCGAGCTCTTGGCCAGCAGCAGCCCGGTCGCCACCGACAGCACGCCGGCCATCGGCAGGAAGGAGGTCTGGCTGATGCGCGTGCCCAGGATGTGACCGGCCCACACGGCGTCGTCCAGCGCCACCCCGACCGTGGCGAGCATCACCGCCAGGGCGGCGAAGGCCGTCCAGCCCTCCTTGGGCGCGAAGCGCGAGGCCTCGTCGACCGGCGCCGCGGCCCGCGCAACGGTCTGTGCCTGCTGGCCGAAAACCGGCGAAGCGCCCTTCATGAGGTGACCGTTTGGACGAGCCGGCTGCGTGACATGAGCTGAGCGCCAATCGGCCGGCCCGGAACGAGCCGGTGCGGCTCGAGGTCGTACTCGGCCAGAGCATGCTGGAGCGCTCGCGCCTCGAGGCGGTAGGCCTCCAGCTGGACCTCGTCGGGACCCCCATCACCGTACTTGCGGGCATGCTCGGCGAAGGCGACGGGATCTGGCAGCACGACCACGCTGCCCACGCCGCGCGAGCGGAGGGTGCTCAGGGGGCGGACCCAATCGCGGTCGGTGGAGGAAGTTATGGCCACGACCGTCATGCCCCGGCGCAGCCGGGCGGCGCCCTCGATCAGCACGTCGCCGAAGGTCCGCACCCCATCCGCCTGCACGGCCGCCAGCAGCTGCATTACCTTCTGCTGCTGGCGTGGCCCGCGGTCGGGCGGTAGCACGAAGGCTCGCGCGCCGGTCACGGTCATGCCCAGTGCCCTGTTCTCGAGCAGTGCGCGGGCGGCGATCGAGGCCGCCGCACGCACGCCGTACTCCAGCGTCGACTCGTCGCCCTCGCCGACGTGGACGGCGGCCTCCAGGTCGAGGAAGATCCACACGTCGGCCGTTCGTTCCAGGTCGAACTCCTTGACCTGCAGTTCGGCCTGGCGGGCGCTGCTCTTCCAGTGGATGCGGTTGTAGGCATCGCCCGGCGCGTAGGGTCGGATGGTCGTGACGTGCGGGGTCGTCTGCGCCGTCCGCACCGGCTGCGCGTGCGGGCCCTCGATCTGGGCCGGCGGCAGGCGCCAGCCCGGCAGCGACTCGACGCGCGGATAAACCACGATCGTGGAGGCTTTGCCCACCGAGGCGTACGACTCGAAGAAGCCGAACGGGTCGCCCGTCCGGATGACCAGTTGCTCGACGCGGTAATGGCCGCGCCTTGTGAGACCCACGCGCGCGCTCCACGTACGCTCGCCGCGCGGGCCCAGTGAAAGGGCCCGTCCGGGCAGCGGGCGGGGCAGGTTGCTGGGGTTGTGCACTTCGAGCCAGAACTTGGGCAGGCGGCTGGTGTTGCGCACCGTATAAGTGGCACGCAGCGTGTCTCCTACCTCGGCGTGCAGGCGGTCCAGCACGTAACCCGCCTCCAGGTCGGCCAGTCCGAAGCGGGTCATGACGTACGAACCGCCGGCCACGACGATGCCGAGGTAGAGCAGAAAGAAGAGGAACTCCGCGCCGGTCGAAAAGGCAGCCACCAGCAGCACGCCCGCCAGGACCAGGATCTGCAGCCTGCGCAGCACGGCTGTGTGACCCTCAGGCAGACGGTACGCCGGGGCGCTCGCCGCGCGGCTTTGAGCTCTCGATGGGCACGGACTCGAGCATCTCCTGCACGATGCGCTCGGCGCTCACGTCGCGCACGGTGGCCGCCGTCTTGACGATCAGCCGGTGGGCGAGCGCGGGCACCGCCAGCGCCTTGATGTCGTCGGGAATGACGTAGTCGCGGCCGGCGAGAGCGGCGTAGGCCTGGCCGGCGCGGTACAGGGCAAGCGAGCCACGCGGCGATGCGCCCAGGTAAACGTCGGGATGCGTGCGGCTCTCGTTGACCAGCCGCACGATATAGTCGCTGACCGCCGAATCAACATATATCTCGCGGATGCCGGCCTGCATCTGGCGCACGTCGTCGATGCTGGCCACCTCGCTGATCTCTTCCAGCGGGTGAGCGCGCTTCTGCTCGTCAAGGATGACGATCTCCTCCAGCGGCGAGGGATAGCCCAGGCGCAGGCGGAGCATGAAGCGGTCGAGCTGCGCCTCGGGCAGGGCGAAGGTGCCCTCGTACTCGATCGGGTTCTGCGTGCCGATGACCATGAACGGCTCGGGCATCTTGTGCGTCACCCCGTCGATCGTCGCCTGGCGCTCCTCCATGCACTCGAGCAGGGCGGACTGCGTCTTGGGCGTGGCCCGGTTGATCTCGTCGGCCAGCACGATCTGGGCCATGATCGGCCCGGGCCGGAACTCGAATTCCTGCGTCTTCTGGTTGTAGATCGACAGGCCGGTGACGTCCGAGGGAAGCAGGTCGGGCGTGAACTGTATGCGCCGGAAGGTGCAACCCAGGCTGCGTGCGATGGCCTTGGCCAGCACGGTCTTGCCAGTGCCGGGCACGTCCTCGATCAGCAGGTGGCCCTGGCAGAGTAGTGCTACGAGAGCGAGGCGCACCTCGTGGTGTTTGCCGACGATGACGCGCTCGACGTTGGCGACGACCTTCTCGCCGGACTCCTGGATCTTTGCCACTGGCTGGCTTCCTCGTGCGGGAACGGCTTGGGCCCCCTCCCCTCCGCGGGCTCGGCGATGGACGGCGCTTCCAGATACTACGTCCGAAGTCCAGATCCGGTTGCATGACGCTCGGAATTGGCGGCCGACAGCCAGCCTGCGGGACGGCTAACCTCAGGCCATGCCCCGCCGTACCCCCTTCGAGGTCAGCCCGTCGGCGGCCGAGCGGCCCCTCGCGCTGGCGATCGACGTGGGCAGTTCGTCGGTGCGGGCGATGCTGTTCGACCGGCTGGGCCGCCCGCTGCATGGGCTGTCGGCCACGGCCGCCTATCGCATGCGCACCTCGCCCGGCGGGGCGGTGGAGGTGCCCGCCGACGAGCTCGTGGAGCATCTGGCAGGAGTCCTCGACCGGCTGGCCCTGCGCGCCGGGCGGCGCTTGCGCGAGGTGGCCGCCGTGGGCACGTGCACCTTCTCCCAAAGCCTGGTCGCTCTCGACGGCGACGGTCGGCCGCTGACCGGCGTGCTGTCGTGGGCCGACACGACCGCCAAGACGGCGGCCGATGAATTGCGCGCCGAGCTTGACCAGGCGCACGTCTGGCAACGCACCGGCGCGCCGCTCCACGCCAGCTACTGGCCGGCACGGCTGCGTCTCCTGGGCCGCCGAGGCGTCGCGTGCTGGACCGGCTTCGGCGAGCTGCTTGGCGAGTGGCTGACGGGCAGGCAGGCGGCCAGCGTCTCGAGCGCTTCCGCCACCGGCATGCTGGAGCGGCGCCGGGACCGCTGGGATGAACAGCTGCTGGGCCACCTCGGCGTTGCACCGGCAAGCCTGCCTCCCATCGTGGCCGACGACCAGCCGCTGGGCACGCTTCGCCCCGCGCTTGCCCGGCGCTGGCCGGCGCTGGCCGGCGTCCCCTGGTATCCGGCCTGGACGGACGCCGCCTGCGGCAACGTGGGGCTGGGCTGCCATGGCCCGAATCGGGCGGCGCTGATGATCGGGACCTCGTCGGCCCTTCGCGTGCTGTTGGACGGGCGCGACGTCGACGTCCCGTCGGGCCTCTTCTGCTTCCGCCTGGGATCCAACGGGAGCCTGCTGGGCGGCCAGCTGAGCGAGGGCGGCGGCACGATGGCCTGGCTGGCCAGGTTGACGCACCGCTCGCTCCGCTGGCTGGAGCGAGCGGCCGCCGAGCTACCCGCCGATGCCCATGGGCTGACCGTGCTGCCCTACCTGGCCGGCGAAAGGGGCCCCGGCTACCACGATCGCGCGCGAGCGGCGATCAGCGGGCTGTCGCTCAACAGCGGTCCAGCGGAGGTGTTCAGGGCGACGCTGGAGGCGGTCGCGTTGCGCCTGGCGGCGATCGACGGGCGGCTGACGAGCCGGCTGGCAGACCCGCCGCAGGTGGTCGCCGGCGGTGGCGGCGTGGCGTCTTCCGCCATCTGGCCGCAGATCCTGGCCGACGCGCTGGGCCGGGCGATCCTGCTACCGGAGGGAGCCGCCCAGCCGTCGGCACGCGGCGCCGCGCTGCTCGCCCTGCTTTACTCGGGCGCAGCCCCGCTGGACGAGGCGGCGCCGGTGCGCGGACGCCTCGTGCCGGCCGATGCCGAGCGGCACGCCCTCTACCGAGCAGCCCTGGCCCGCCAGGAGGCGCTCTACGAGTCCTTCAGCGAGGGCTGGTCGGCCGGCTGAGGGGCCGGCGGCCGGCAGGGCCCTGGCGCGGCCGGACTGTCGGCCTCAGCGCGGCAGACCCAGGTAATGCTCCATCAACTCGCCGGCCATGGGCACGGCCTGCTGGGCGCCTGCACCGCCACGCTCCACGATGACCGCGATCGCGATCTGTGGATTGTCGGCCGGCGCGAAGCCGATGAACCAGCTGTGCGGATCCTGGTCCTCGGCAAGCTGCGCCGTGCCGCTCTTGCCCGCCGTCGGCACGCCCGGCACGCGCGCCCGGCCGGCCAGTTGACGGCCGAACTCCCCCTCGACTGCCAGCTGCATGGCGTCGCTGATGACCCGCGCCTGCGAGGGTGAGAGGACCTGCCGCCAGCTCTCCGGGCCGAGGCGCGTCTCCTGGCCGCTGGCCGAACGCATGCTGTCGACCAGCTTGGGGCGCATCAGCAGGCCTTCGTTGGCCACGGTCGCCGCGACCAGTGCCATCTGCAGCGGCGTGACCAGCACCTGGCCTTGGCCGTAGGCGGCATTGGCCAACTCCACGCGGTCCAGGAAGCCCTCGAGCGGGCCGTCGCCGCCGGTCACCTGGCTGGGCTGAGTGCTCAACTCGAAGGGCAGCCGCTCGCCGAAGCCGTAGCGCCGCGCCCACTCGAGCAGGTTCTCCGGTCCGGTATCCAGGCCGGCGTGCGCGTACCAGATGTTGCTGGAGACTTCGGTCGCCTCGTACAGGTCGAGTGGGTGGTCGGTCTGGAAGTTGCGCGGGAAGTCCCTGATTCGGAAGCCGCTCACCAGGAAGCCCGTCTCGTACTCCTCGGGCTGGCTCTCGTACGTCGTCTCGGGCCGGATCGAACCCGAGCCAAGTCCGGCCGAGGCCGTCACTATCTTGAAGACTGAGCCCGGCACGTAGAGCCCCTGCGTGGCGCGGTTGAGCAGCGGCGAGTCGTCGCGCTCGCGCAGGCGGGCCACGTAGCGCCGGCCGGTCTCCGGGTCGACCAGCCGGTTGGGGTCGAAGGTGGGGTTGCTGACCATGGCCAGCACGCGGCCGGTGGCAGGCTCGATGGCCACCACGGCGCCGTGCCGGTCGCCCAGCAGGCGCGCCGCGGCGCGCTGGAGGCGGACGTCGAGCGAGATGAGCAGGTCGTTCGGGTCGTAGGGCTGGGCGCGGAACTTGCGGAAGAGCTCGTCCCCTTGGCGCAGCGAGCGGAGGCCCGTCAGCTGGGCGTCGTAGGCGCGCTCCAGGCCGGAAGTGCCGTAGATCGGGCTGCTGTAGCCCACCACCGGCGCCGCTTCGGGGACCGGGTACTGGCGCAACGGCTCCCGACCGCTGCCCTGCACGTTGCGCGCCAGGATGGTGCCCGTCGCATCCAGGATGCTGCCGCGCGGCGCCTGACGCGCCGCAGCCAGCACGAGCGGGTTCTGCGGGTCGCTACTCAGGCGCTGGGCCTCGACGACCTGCCAGTAGGCCAGGCCACCGGCAAGGCCGCCGTAGGCCAGCAGCACTGCCAGGCTGAGACGGAGCAGGCTGGCCGCCACGGGCGCGGGCCGCGCGCCGCTCCGGCCGATGAGCGGGAGCGGTGCTCTCCGGCGGCGTGTGGGCAGCCGCCGCCGGAGCGCCTCCAGGCGACCCTCCGGCCGAGCGGGACCGTTCACGAAACTGCCTCTTCCAGCTTGCCGCCTACCCGGCGCGCCCGCCGGCGCAGGCGCTCGACGCGGCCGGCTCGCTGGCCAGGCAGCGGCGGCGGCTCGACGCCCCGGTCGCTGAGCGCCAGCAGCAGCCCGATGACAATCGAGTTGACGATCAGCGAAGACCCGCCGTAGCTCACCAGCGGCAGGGTGATGCCCGTCAGGGGCACCAGCCTCAGATTGCCGCCGATGATGATCGCCGCCTGCACCACGATGACCAGCGTCAGGCCGATGGCGAGCAGCGCGCGGTAATCGTCGGCTGCGCGGGCGGCGATCCGGAGGCCGCGCTGGGCGATAAGGGCGTAGACGGCCAGGATGGCCAGGCCGCCCAGCAGGCCCAGCTCCTCGGCCAGGGCGGCGAAGACGAAGTCGGTATGGATGGCCGGGATCGACGGTGTCCCGCCCACCTGCGGCAGGCCGGCCCCCAGGCCCGTACCCAGGATGCCGCCCCGCCCGAAGGCGTACAGGGCGCGGATGACCTGGTAGCCGGCGCCCAGCGGATCGGCGAAGGGATCGAGCCAGACGTCAACTCGCACGCGGACGTGGGGGAATAGCTCGTAGACGGCCAGCGCGCCGGCCGCGAACAGGGCCAAACCGATGATCACGTACGAGGCCCGCTGGGTGGCCACGTAGAGCAGCGCCAGGAAGACCAGGAAGAAGAGCAGCGCCGCGCCCAGGTCGCGCTGGACGATGACGATGGCCAGCGCCAGGCCCCACATCACCATCATCGGCGCGAGATAGGGCAACGGCGGCAGCCGGATGGGCCCCAGGCGGGTGCTTGCCACGCTCAGCAGGGCCCGATTCTCGGCCAGGTAGCCGGCCAGGAAGACGACCAGGATGACCTTCAGCAGCTCCGATGGCTGGCCGGCCAGCGGGCCGATGCGCAGGGTCAGTCGGGAGCCACCGACGGAGTCCCCAAAGACGAAAACCAGCAGCAGCAGGAAAATGCCCAGCGCCGCCCAGCTGTACTTGTAGCGGCGCAGCCAGCCGTCGTTGCGCACGACAATGGCCAGCGTGCCCAGCACGCAGAAGCCCAGCACCATCCAGAGAAGCTGCAGAGGCGCCAGCGGCAGCAGCCTGCCGAAGAAGCTCTGGGCGGCGAGGTCCTGCGGCAGGCGCTCCATCAGCAGCAGCGACAGCCCGCCCAGTAGCGCTGCCGCCGGGAAGAGAAGCTGGTCCATCCGCCGGCCGGTCATCACGAAGGCCACGTGGACGGCGGCGAGCGTGCCCAGGTAAACACCGGGCAGGGTCAGGTCGCCCAGCGTCAACTCACCCTCGCGATGGGACTGCAGGCTGGCCCAACCGGCCAGCAGTGTGAGCCCGACGATGCTCAGCAGGGCCGTCTCGCGCCAGCGAAAACGAGGTCTGATGCCGACTGTATGCAGGGCTCGCGCTACGACTGCCATCAGGCCTGCGGACGCTCCAGGCGCAGCCGTACCTGACCGACCTGCAGCTCGTCCCCGTAGCCCAGCGGCAGGAAGCTCTCTACGCGCTGCCCGTTGAGCCACGTCCCGTTGGTGCTGCCGTGGTCTTCCACGTACCAGGCCCGGCCACGAAAGGTCAGTGCGGCGTGCTCGGCGGAGACGAACGTGTCATCGACCACGATCGAGTTGTTGACGTCGCGCCCAATGGTGTTGACCGCGTCGAGAGGCAGTGCCGTGCCGGCCATCGGCCGGCCCTCCGGCGAAGCGACCACGACCAGCCTGGCCAGCGCCTGTCCCGCACCAACGACCGTGCTACGCAGGTCACGCCAGAGCGCCCGCACGACAAAGAAGAAGAACAGGTAGATGAGCACCACGAAGGTCAGCCGCAGGATCCACAGGCTGACGGTGAAAGCGTCCACGAGAGTGGGAGCTCAGTCGCCCTGCTCGATGGCCAGCGTCGAGCTACCCAGTTGCAGCACGTCCCCCGGGCCGAGGGCGATCTCGGTCACCGCGCTGCCGTTCAAATACGAACCGTTAGTGCTGCCCAGGTCGCTGTACACCAGCGTCCCGAAGCGCACGCCGAACTGGCCGTGGTGGCGCGAGACACGGTCGTCGGCCAGCACGATGTCGTTGTCCAACGCCCGTCCCACGCGCAGCGTGCCGCTGCTGACCGGCAGGCGCTCGACCTGCTGGCCGGGCACGCGCACGGCCAGTACCGCATTTGGCAGGCTGGGCCGCGAGGCGGCGTAGACGGAAGTGTCCGGCCTGCCCGGTGGGGGGCCGGACGCGGCGGGCTGAGCGCCGGCCACCGCGGGCTGAGCGCCGGCCACCGCGGGCTGAGGGCCGGCCACCGCGGGCTGAGCGCCGGCCACCCGATTCACCTCGGCTGACCACCGCCCTGCCGTCCTGGGCGCGACGTCGGGCGCCGGGACCGCCTGTCCGGGCTCCGGTGCACCGTCGGCCGGCTCCTGCGTCGGCGGCTTGCTCGGTGGATCTACCGGCTGCGCCTGCACGACCACGTCGCCGGCGGCGACGCGGGGCGAGGCGTCAAGTTGGACGCGCGGCCGCTCCGTCAGCGTGTAGCCCCGATTGCGGGCGTGGACGTGAAGAGCGTCGGCGAGGTCGGCCGACATGGATTCGCGGTAGCTCTCGAAAGCTTGCAGATCAGCAGGATGGAGTATTACGCGGTAGCTGCTGGGCACGTATGTCCGGCGCGAGCCCAAGCGGCGCTCGGCCTCCATCGCCCGCTCCAGCTGGCGCTGTATCTGAACGGGCTCCAGGCGCGCCTGAAAGAGGCGGGCGGCGGGCCGCTCCAGAAGTCGCTCGAAGAACCGCTCAATCGCGGCTAGAGGGCCTGCCATCCGGTGGGCGAGTCTAGCAGAGGCACCGCCGCGGACCGCAGCGCACCGCCCACGGCGAGGGACCATATTCCATGCTGCGCGGTACTCCTCTGCGGGTCTCCGCAGGTTGACACTCCGCCTACGCTGCTGAAGCTAGCCGGTACCGGCTTTGCCTGCGCTTGCCAAGGAGGGACGTAGAGGCCACGTGGCCGAGAGTTTCGAATCGTTCTGTGAGCGCTGCGGCACTCGCCAAGTAGCTGAACCACCGCCCCCGCCGGCGCTGGCCAGCAGGCTGCTGCGCGGGCTGCGCCGCTCCGAGCGCTCGGACCTCGATCCCGCCGCCAGCACGACTCAGCGCACCGACGCGTTCCTGCGCCTCTGCCTGGCCTGCCGCGGCTACAACTGTCCCAACTGCTGGAACAACGCGGCCGGCTTCTGCCTCGACTGCGTACCGCCCAATCCGCTGGCCGAGGAGGTAACGGTTCGCGAGCACGTGCCGGCCGAGGCGCTGCAGTGGCCGGCCGGTGACCTGCTGGGCCGCCAGGATGGCGTCGAGGCCGCCGCCGCCGACGTCCATTCGCAGACTGTCGCCCCTGCCGAGAGCGTCGCCCCTGCCGAGACCGTCGATGAGATCGCCCAGCCGCTGCCTGAACCCGCAGCGTTCGCTGACAGCGAACAAGAGGTCGAGCTGGCGGCCGAGCCGACGCCCGCCGAGGCCGCCCCAACCGGCTTCGAGGCTGCGGCGTTCGCTGACAGCGAACAAGAGGTCGAGCTGGCGCCGTCGAGCAAGCGCACCGGGGACCTGATCGACAGCGTCGACATCGCTGCCATCCTGGAGTTGCCGGCCGTCTACGATCTACTGGCTGAGCTGCCGGCACCCGGCCAGACCGCCCCGGCGGAAGACACGACGCATGCCGGGCTGGCCGTCACATCGACCACTAGTGACATTGAGATCGCTCTCGAGCCGACAGCGGAGGCCGAGCCGGAGGTCGAGGTCGAGGCCGTCGCCGAGCCGGAGGTCGAGGTCGAGGCCGTCGCCGAGCCGGAGGTCGTCGCAGCGGCCGAGAATGCAGCCGAACCTGCCGCCGGCGCTGTCGCCGAGACCGTGCTGGGGCCAGCACATCTGGTCTGGGATACGGAACCTGCCGCAGAGGGCCCGTCAACGGTGCCCGTAGCGCACGAGGCAGGGGAGCAGGCTGCCCAGCAGCCCGCCGCCGAGCCAGTCGAGGAAGAGCATTTCGTCGTCCAACCGGGCCTAGCGTGGGAGCCGTCGCCCACAGCGGAACCCGGTTCCACAGAAGTCGCCACGCTGGAGACGGACGCCGATACGACGGCTGCGCCGCTGGCAAACGTCGACTTCGAGGCTGAGCCCGAGGTCGTCGAGGCCGACTTCCAGGGCGACACGGAGGAGGAGGTCCGCGAGCGGGCCCAAGCCGAAGCGGTGGCCGAGCGCGAGCGGGCCCAAGCCGAAGCGGTGGCCGAGCGCGAGCCGCAGCCCGAAGCGGTGGCCGAGCGCGAGCCGCAGCCCGAAGCGGTGGCCGAGGCCGAGCCGCAGCCAGAAGCGGTGGCCGAGCCCGAGCCGCAGCCAGAAGCGGTGGCCGAGCCCGAGCCGCAGCCAGAACGAGAGGTCCGCCCTGCCGCTCCGCCGATGCCCTGGCCGATGCCGCGCCCGGTCCAACCGCTCCCGCCCAGCAGCCCCGGCCAGGCGCCTTTCCCGCCGGCCACCGCTCAACACAACGTGCCCGGCGGGCCCAGTGCCGCGCTCAGCACCCAGCTACCCATGGGCGCGCTCCCACCATCGCCCAGCGCGGCCTCCGGGTTGACCGGACTGGTGCCTCCCGGCGTCGAGCTGGAGACGACGCCCCAGACGCGCGACTGCCACAACTGCCAGCTGCCGGTCTCGGCCAAGGCCCGTTTCTGCCGCCGCTGCGGCAGCCCCCAGCGGGTCGAGCCCCACTAGGACGCTAGTCCGCCGGCGAGCGCTCCGCGAGCTTGAAGCGATCCCGCCTGTAGCGGGCCCAGGCGGCCCCGTAAAGCAGGATCTGGAAGCAGAAGTTCAACCAGATGAATGCGCCGAAAAGGGCGGCCAGGATGCCGAATGCGGCCAAACCACCGATCAGCCATGGCCCGAGCAATGTGAACAGGCTCGTCAGCAGGCCGATGGCCACGCCGGCCACGATCGCCGGTGGCAACGCGGCTCGCAGGCTGGGCGGCGCGGTGGGCACGAACCGGTAGACGACCAGCACGACGGCCACCATCACGGCCAAAGTGAGCGCAGGTCCCAGCAGTTGCCAGATGAGCAGCTCACGCGCATCGCCCACGAAGGCGTCCAGGATGGCTCCCAGCCCGCTCAGCAGGATGGACCCAACGACGACCAGCACCAGCACGACGATTGCCAGCGCGCCGCGCAGCCGCCGCTCGAGAAAGCCCCTGACGTGACCGCCGGGGAACATCCGGCGCATGACCTCGTCGAGTGCCTGGTAGAAGTTGCTCGCGCCCCACAGGAGGCCTACCAGGCCCACCACCGACAGTGCACCGCGGGCGCTCACCGCCGTCTCCAGCGAGCCGGCCATCGCCTCGGCCAGCGGGGGAACCGTGGCGACTAACTGGGCCAGCAGCTCGGCGCGCACGGCGGGATCGTCGATCAGCCAGCCCAGCACGCCCGAAAGCAGCAGCAGCCCGGGAATGATCGCGAACATGGTCACGAAGGCCAGCGCTGCCGCCAGCAGCGGCGCGCCGGCATCGTTGGCCGCATTCATGACGGCCTGCACGCGGCGCACGGCCCAGAAGCTGGTTATGGACTTGGCGGCGCTCTCCAGCCGCGGGCGCCAGCCGCTGTTCGCCGGCTGCTCAGCCGAGCCTTGCCCTTCCGTGGTCATCCGGCGAACGCCTCAGTCGTTCGACGGGCTGCTGGCCTCCTGCGCAGCTTTGGTTCCCCCTTCCGACGCCGGCGCCTTCTCGCCCTCGGTGCTGCCGGCCTTGTCCTCCTTGGCCGATGACCTGCGCGCAGCACTGCGAGCATCCTTCTTGGCCCAGCCGGAGCCCTTGAAGACGATAGCCGGCGTGGACAGCGCCTTGCGCATTGTGCCTCCGCATGCCGGGCATTGCGTCGGGCCTGCTTCGTGCACAGAGTGCATAACTTCGGTGCGCTGGCCGCAGTCAGCGCAGACGTAGTCGTAGATCGGCACCGTTGCAGCTCAGCCGCTGAGGCGCATGCCGCACTTGGGGCAGAAGATTGCCCGGGCGTCGATCGAGGCGAAGCCGCAGTGCGGGCAAGCAGCTCGCCGGCCTGCCGCGTGGGCAACCGGTCGCTCGCTGGGACCCAGTTCGGCTGCTCCCTGGCTGGCCAGCAGGCTGGACATCATCCGCGCCACCAGCCGCCGGCTGATGCGGTCCGTGTCGCCGCGCACGCCTTCCCCGCCCCAGGCCAGCGCAGCACGCACGATCAGCTCGCCGGTGCTCTCGTCCCAGTAGCTGGTCAGCCCGCCCACCACGGCGTCGAACCGGGGAAATCCCGAGGTGTCGACGTGTCCGTGCAGGAGCGTCACGGCGAACGTTTCATAGGCCAGATCGATGGCATCGACCGACTCGAGCACGTACAACGCATGCCGCGCGATGGGGCTGCGCTGCCCGTGCATGTCGAGCCACAGGCGCGCCTCTTCCGGATGCGTGATGTGCGGCGAGGCGTTCTGGAACTCGACGGGCAACGGCTCGATCAGCTCGACCTCGGCCAGCGCCATGCCGTCGAGCAGGGGTGGCATGACCAGCGGTCCTTTCGGATCTGCGGGCAGGCGGACGCCATGGCTGGTACGTGTGCGGAACTGAAGCCGGAGCGTGGTTTCCTGCGATTCGACGTCATCGGGGGCGACCAACGGCCGGCGCGGCGCGGGGGCCGGCTCTGGCTTCTGGCGACGCTTCAACGAAGGTAGGCGCACTACTGCTTCACCTGACTGCGATGTGACGAGCAGGCCGCATCGTAGCAGCCGAGCAACCACCTCTCACGCGTCTTCGTGCAGCCTCTCCTGCAGGCGGCCGATGACGTCGCGCAGCTCTGCTGCCCTTTGCTGGGCGGCGGAGACCACCTGCTGGGGTGCCTTCTGTCGGAAGCCCTCGTCTCCCAGGCGCGCCTCGGTCTGGGCCAGCTGCACCCGCGCGTTGGCCAGTTCCTTGGTCAGTCGGGCGTGCTCCCGCTCCATTTCGGCGCCTGAGCGACTCAGGCGCGCCTCCCCGGTGCCGCCGATGACCGATAGGGCACCCGCGCCCCCGCCGGTCTCGAGCTCGGCCCGGTCGGCAACCAGCCGGGGACGGATGCGCCCGATGCGAGCCAGGGCGGACTCGAGCTCCGGATATGCCTCGCGGGCCGCGCCCGGCGGCAGGAAGATGGCCGCCGGCAGCCACTCGGCCGGATCGATGCCGGCCTCTGCCCGAGCCGTGCGGATCGAGCCGAGCAGGGCCAGCAGCTCGCCCGTGCCGCGCGCCGGAGCGTCGTCCGGCGCCTGGCCCATCTCACTGGCCGCCGGCCAGGGCGAGACCATCAGCAGCCCGGCATCGTCCGGGCGGTGCGGCAGACGCTGCCAGATCGCCTCCGTCAGGTGAGGCATCACCGGGTGCAGCAGGCGCACATACCGGTCGAGCACCCAGGCCAGCACCCACCACGTCGCCTGTCGACGCCCGGCCGCCAGCTCGTCGCCGTCCGCGCCCTCGGTCAGTCCGACCTTGGCCAGTTCCAGGTACCAGTCGCAATACTCGCCCCAGATGGCGTCGTACAGCAGGCGCGTGGCCTCGCCCAGCTGGAAGTCCGCGTAGGCGCGCTCGACGGCCTCCGTAGTCGCCGCGCAGCGGGCCAGGATCCAGTGCTCGGCCGGACCAAGCAGCTTCGCTTCGGGCAGGGACAGCAGAGCGTCCGCAGGGATGTCGGCCGGCCGGGAGCCCAGCACGAAGCGGGCAGCGTTCCAGATCTTGTTGGCGAAGTTGCGCGCACCCTCCAGCTTGGTCCGGCCCAGCTTCTGGTCGGCCGCCGGGGCGGAGCCGTGGACCAGGGCGAAGCGCAGCGCATCGGCGCCCACCTCCTCCATCACGCCCAGCGGGTCGACGACGTTGCCCTTGGTCTTGGACATGCGCTGACCCGTGGCGTCGCGGACCATGCCGTGCAGGTAGACCACCTCGAACGGCTCGCGGCCCATGAACCACTCGCCCAGCATCATCATCCGGGCCACCCAGAAGAAGATGATGTCGTAGCCGGTTTCCATGACCGTGCCCGGGTAGAAGCGGCGCAGGTCGTCGGTCTGGTCGGGCCAGCCAAGGGTCGAGAAGGGCCACAGCCCGGCCGAGTACCAGGTGTCGAAGATGTCGTCGTCCTGGCGCAGCTCCGTCGCCGGCCGGCCGCAGGTCGAGCAGGCTGACGGCCCGTCCTCCTCGGCCGACACCGTCACGTGCCCGTCTGGGCAGTGCCAAGCTGGGATTCGGTGGCCCCACCACAGCTGGCGGCTGACGTTCCAGTCGTGGATATTCTCCATCCAGTCGAAGAAGACCTTCTCATGGCGAGCCGGCAGGATGCGCGTGCGGCCCTCGCGCACGGCGGCCATGGCCCGCTCGGCAAGCGGCTTGACGTTGATGAACCACTGCGTCTTCAGCCGTGGCTCGACCACGTCGTCGCTGCGCTGGCAGTGGCCCACGATCATCTCGTGGGGCAGCGCAGCGGCCAGCTCGCCGCGCGCCTCGAGCTCGGCCAGGATGCGCCGGCGCACCTCGTAGCGGTCCAGCCCGGCGAACGGCCCGGCTGCCTCGGTCATGCGCGCCCGGTCGTCCATCACGTCGATGACCGGCAGCCCGTGGCGGCGGCCCGTCTCGTGGTCCGTCTGGTCGTGGGCCGGCGTGATCTTGACGGCGCCCGTGCCGAACTCGCGCTCGACGACCGGGTCGGCGACGATGGGCACCGGCCGATCGACGAAGGGGATCAGCGCCATGCGACCCACCAGCGCTCGGTAGCGCTCGTCGTCCGGGTGGACGGCCACGCCGGTGTCGCCCAGGATGGTTTCCGGGCGGGTCGTGGCGACCGTGATCGTGTCGATGGGCGAGACGTTGCCCTCTTCGTCCAGCAGGCGGTAGCGAACGTGCCACAGCGTGCCCTGCGTGGGCCGCGAGAGGACTTCGAGGTCGGACAGGCTGGTACGGCAGCCGGGGCACCAGTTGATCAGCGCCTGGGCGCGATAGGCCAGGCCGTCGTCGTACAGCCGCTTGAAGCTGACCCGCACCGCCCGCGCCGAGCCCTCGTCCACCGTGAAGCGCAGCCGGCTCCAATCGACGGACACGCCCAGCCGGCGGTGCTGGCTGCTGATGATCGGGCGGGTCTCGTCCATGAAGCGCCGCATCCGCTCGAGATAGCGCTCGCGGCCCAGCGACTGGCGGCTCTCGCCCTCCTCCGCGATGAGCCTGTCGAGGACGTACTGGGCGGCGATGGAAGCGTGATCGACGCCGGGCAGCCAGAGCGTCGGGTGGCCCTGCATGCGCGCCCGGCGGATGAGCATGTCCTCGACCGTCGCCGTCAGCGCATGACCGATGTGCAGCGCGCCGGTCACGTTGGGCGGCGGCTGGATGATGACGAAGGGCTTCTTCGACCAGTCCGCCCGACTGCCCGCGCCGTCGGGCGCGAAGACGTCGGCGGCCAGCCAGCGCTCGTAGACCTCCGGCTCGACCTCGGCCGGCCGGTAGGCCTTCGGTATTTCGGCTGTTGTGCGCTGTGTCTCGGTCGCCATCTTCGTACCCCGTGCAAACAAATCCCCGCTCGTCCAGCGGACGAACGGGGTCGTGGTACCACCTGCTGGTTCGGTGCCTCGCACGGCTGCGCTCATCACGCTGCCCGCCCTGCCGGGCACCCTCTCGACGCGCTAACGGGCGCCACCCGTCGCGGCTCATGGGCGACCTTCGCGCCTGCCTGCCCGCTCCGGCTCTCAGCCTTGGCCGGAGTCTCTGTGCGGGCCGGTGGAGGCGCTACTCCTCCCGGTCATCGCCGCGAGGGCCGAGTGTACCATCGGGTTGATGTGCTACGAGCCTGACAGCCGGCCGCCGATCCGGCCCATTGCCGGTGCGGCGATCGACGGACGCGAGCTCGAACTGACGTCTGGGGACGGCGCACACTTCCAGGCATTCGTCGCCGACGCGCCTACGCCCACAGGAGCCGGCGTGGTGATCCTGCCCGACGTGCGCGGCCTGCACGACTTCTACCGCGAGCTGGCCCTGCGCTTGGCCGAGGCGGGCGTGGACGCGCTGGCCATCGACTACTTCGGCCGGACTGCCGGCGTGGATCCGCGGCCGGCCGACTTCGAGTTCATGCCCCACGTCCAGCAGACCCGCTATGCACAGCTGCGGGAGGATGTGCGGGCGGGGGCCGAGGCGCTGCGCCACAGCCGCCCGGCGGTGCACGCCGTGTTCACGATCGGCTTCTGCTTCGGTGGCCGGCTGGCCTTCCTGAGCGCCACGAGGGGGGAGTTGGGGCTGGCCGGCGCGATCGGCTTCTACGGAGTGGTGGCCGGACCGGGCCGGGCCGAGATGCCGCCGCCGCTGGAGCTGGCCGGCGAGGTTCGCGTACCGGTACTGGGCCTCTTCGGCGGCGAAGATCTGGGCATCCCGCCCGAGTCCGTCGAGCAGTACCGCCTGGCGCTGGGCGCGGCCGGCGTGGAGCACGAGCTGGTCGTCTACCCCGGCGCGCCGCATAGCTTCTTCGACCGCAAGGCAGAGCAGTTCGCCGACGAGTCGGCCGACGCCTGGCGGCGCGTACTCAAGTTCATTCAGAGTAGGGCGGCCGCCAGCTCCCGGTAGGCCGCCAGCGCAGGGTCGGTCGAGCGCTCCTCGCGCAGCTGGAGGCAGACGTGGTCGGCGCCCGCGTCGAGGTGGTCTCTGACCCTCCTGACGATTGCGTCTACGTCACCGATTGCCACCACGGCCTCGATCAGCCGATCGCTGCCCTCCCCTTCGAGGTCGGCCTCGCCCCAGCCCAGCCGGCGCAGGTTATTGGCGTAGTTGGGCAGGGCCAGGTAGTGCTTGGCAAACGCCCGAGCGATGGCCAGGCCGTTTGCTCGGTCGGTCGTCAGGACGGCGGTCACCTCAACCGCCAGGCAGGGCTCGGGGCCCAGGTGGCGGCGGGCATAGGGGGTGTGCTCGACGGGTACAAAGTAGGGATGGGCACCGTCCGCGCGTTCGGCGGCCAGCTCGAGCATCTTCGGGCCAAGAGCGGCCAGCACGAGCGGCACGGGCGGGTCCGGCTGGGGCGCGCCGTACTGCACCGTCGCCATGACATCGAGGTACTCGCGCATGGCCTCGAGCGGCTTTCCATAATCGCCGCCGCGCAGCTTGACCGACGGCGCGTGGCTGACGCCCATGCCCAGCACGAACCGGCCCGGGTAGGCCTCGCCCAGGGCGCGCGCGCCGTTGGCCATGGCCATCGCGTCGCGGGCGTGGATGCTGGCGATGCCGGGCGCGATGATGGCGCGCTGGGTGCCGGCGAGCAGGATGGCCGAGTGGGCGTAGATGTCCTTGCTGCCCAGACTTTCCGGCATCCAGATCGCCGGGTAGCCGTGCGACTCGATCTCGCGTGCGGCCGCCGTCTCATCGCTGGCCGCAAGGCGCTGGAGGGCGAAGCTCCAAGCGCCCACCCGGCCCAGCATGCGCGCCAGGTGCCGCCCGCCGAAGTTGCCTATGCCGAGTATTTGTTGCGTGTCACTCATGCCTCCGATGATCGCACGGTAAGCGGCGCGTAAGTCGCGCACAAGTGGCGCACAAGTGGCGCACAAGTGGCGCCGGCTAGGGTTCGCTGGTGCTGCCGGAGGACGAACGCCTGGGGCTGCTGCTGCGGGCGATGCGTCGCTCGTCAGGCGTGACCCAGCGCCAGCTGGCGGACCTCGCCGGCGTGCCCGTGCGCGACATCATGGCGATCGAAGGCGCCCGGGCTGGCACGGTCGAGCTCGACCGGCTGCGCCGGCTGTTCCGAGCTGCCGGGGGAAACGCGCGCCTGGCTACCTGGTACAACGGTGCCGCCGCCGACCGGCTGCTCGACGAACGCCACGCCGCGCTTGCCGAGCGGGGCGGCGCGGCCTTCCTGCGCTGGAGCTGGACGAACCACTTCGAAGTCACCTTCTCGGAGTACGGCGAGCGCGGCTCGATCGACCTTCTCTCCGTCAACGAGGTGCGTCTGTCGGCCGCTGTGTGCGAGTTCAAGAGCGCGTTTGGCTCGCTCGAAGAAACCAATCGGACGCTGGATGCGAAGGCGCGCCTGGCGCCAAAGATCGTCGTCGAGCGCTTCGGCTGGCGGCCCCGGTCGATTGCCCGGCTCCTCATCGTGCCCGAGGACTCGACGATCCGGCGCATCGTCGCCCAACACGCCCTGACGATGGACTCCCTCTATCCCGCGCGCGGCCGCGCCATCCGGCGCTGGATCAGGCGTCCGGACGGTCCGCTGCGCGGCCTGTGGTTCCTCTCCGAACGGTCGCGCTGACCGGGGCGGGCGGGCCGGGCGGGCCGGGATGCCCGTCAAAACTGCCGATCTCGCACCGGCAGCACACAGAAGTGCCGCCCGGGGACGCTCCGTCCGGCTCCTGGCCGTCAGCTCACGCAGGACTCGCACCTCTGACGGCAGTCCGCGTATACGCAGCTGCGCTCGAGTGCGACATCCGCAGAAATGGCGGTTCGCGCCGATGAGCGAGGCCGCCGACGAGCGGGGCCGCCGACGGAAGCGAGGCCGCCGACGAGCCGCGGCGGCCGCGGCGGGAGAACCGCTAGGCGCTGGTGCGCTCGAGGCGCTCCCCGTAGTTGGTCTCGTCCACGCCGCGGTCGATCTCGGCCTTGGTCAGGAGCAGCGGCGCACGACCGGCGCGGATGGTCTCCTCGGTGATGATGCACTTGCGCACGTCCGTGCGCTCAGGGATGTCGAACATGACCTCGAGCAGCGACTCCTCGACGATCGAGCGCAGCGCCCGTGCCCCCGTCTTGCGGTTTAGGGCCAGCTCCGCGGCCGCCTCGATGGCGCCGGGCGTGAAGTGCAGCTCCACCTTGTCGAGCTGAAGGAACTTCTCGAACTGGCGGGTGACGGCGTTTTTGGGCTCGGTCAGCACGCGCATCAGATCCTGCTGCGTAAGTGCGGAGAGCGAGACGATCACCGGCAGCCGGCCGACGAACTCCGGGATCAGCCCGAACTTCAGCAGGTCCTCCGGCATCAACAGCTCGAGCACCTTCTCGCGCTTGGCCTTGGCCGTCTGCGCCTCCGACCCGAAACCCATCGAGCGCTTGCCGACGCGCTCCTCGACGATCTTCTCAAGACCCTCGAAGGCGCCGCCGCAGACGAACAGGATGTTGGTCGTGTCGATCTGGATGAAGTCCTGGTGGGGGTGCTTGCGGCCGCCCTGCGGCGGCACGTTGGCCACCGTCCCCTCCAGGATCTTGAGCAGGCCCTGTTGCACGCCCTCGCCCGAGACGTCGCGCGTGATCGAGGGGTTGTCCGCCTTGCGCGCGATCTTGTCGATCTCGTCGATATAGATGATCCCGCGCTGGGCACGCTGAACGTCGAAGTCGGCCGCCTGGATCAGGCGCAGAAGGATGTTCTCTACGTCCTCGCCGACGTAGCCGGCCTCGGTGAGGGAGGTGGCGTCCGCAATGCAGAAGGGTACGTCCAGCACGCGCGCGAGGGTCTGCGCCAGCAGTGTCTTGCCGCTGCCCGTAGGCCCCACCAGAAGAACGTTCGACTTTTGAAGCTCCACCTCGTCGACGATGTGGCCGGCGTTGACGCGCTTGTAGTGGTTGTATACGGCGACCGACAGGACCTTCTTGGCGCGGTCCTGGCTGATCACGTACTGGTCCAGCGCCGAGGTGATCTGGCGCGGGTTGGGCAGCTTGGCGGCCGTCGGCTTGGTGCGCGGCGCGTCGAGCAGCTCCTCCTCGATGATCTCCTGGCAGAGGTGGATGCACTCGTCGCAGATGTAGACGCCCTGGCCCGCGATGAGCTTGCGTACCTGCTCCTGGCTCTTGCCGCAGAAGCTGCACCGGTAGGGCACCTTGGCGCCCTTGCCGCCGGTAGTCGACATGTGTGCCTCGATCGCCTCTCGCTACGAGCCTACGACGTTTCCTTGCTTGGAACCTGCTCTACGTCTTCGCCGGCCGCGACGGCCGATCCCTCACCAGCCAGCGCGCCCTTGGAGCGCGCCTCGCTGATCAGCGACTGATCCGGCGCGGCATACACCTCGTCGATGATGCCATACGCCTTGGCCTGTTCGGGAGACATGAAAAGGTCACGTTCGGTGTCTCGCTGCACCTTTTCCAGCGACTGGCCGGTGTGCAGCGCGAGGATGCGGTGATTGGTCATGATCAGCTCTTCGAGCTCCTTGACCTGGATCATTACGTCCGGCGTGTTGCCGCGGAAGCCGCCCGAGCCCTGGTGGATCATGATCCGACTATGGGGCAGCGCATAACGCTTGCCCTTCGCGCCGGCAGCCAGCAGGACGGAGGCCATCGAGGCGGCCATGCCGATGCAGATGGTGCTGACCGGGGCACGCAGGTACTGCATCGTGTCGTAAATGGCCAGGCCGGCCGTCACCACGCCGCCGGGCGAGTTGATGTACAGGCTGATGTCGCGATCCGGGTCCTCGGCCTCCAGGAAGAGCAGCTGGGCGATGATCAGGTTGGCCATGTGGTCTTCGATGGCGTCGCCCAGGAAGATGATCCGATCCTTCAGCAGGCGGCTGTAGATGTCGTAGGCCCGCTCACCCCGGCTGGAGCTCTCGATGACCATGGGAACCAGCATCTAGGACGTTCCTCCGTGTGACGCGTCGTCGTGCAGATGTTGCACGTTGGAGAACTCGGGGTGTTGCTCGATCCACTCGTCGACCAGCTTCTCGACCGTCTGCGAGCGGCGCAGCAGCGAGCGAGTGTACGCCTGTCCGCGGGGTGACTCGAGGTAGGCCAGCAGCCGCGGGTTCCCGCCGTAGCGCTGGCGCGAACGCTCGAGCTCTGCGGCCAGCGTCGCGTCGTCGACTTCGACACCTTCCTTCTGGGCGATCTCCGACAGCACCAGCAGCGTCTTGACGCGCCGCTCCGCGTCGGGCCGGAACTCCTCGCGCAGCTTGCCCTCGTCGCGCTCGGTCACGCGCAGGTAGTCATCGAAGCCGATGCCCTGCTCCGCCAGGCGCACGCGCAGCTCGTCGAACATCACCTCAAGCTCGCGCTCGATCAGCAGGTCGGGCAGCTCGATTGTGGCGTTGGCCACCGCGAACTCGATGATCCGATCGGCGAAGCCGTGCCGCGCCCGGTCGAGCGCGCTGCGCTCCAGGCGCCCGCGGATCTCGGCGCGCAGGGCAGCCAGGTCCGCGTAAGCGCCCAGGTTGCGGGCGAAGTCGTCGTCCGCCTCGGGCAGCCGCTTCTGGCGCAACTCGAGCAGGCTGACGGTGAACTCGGCCGGCTGGCCGGCCAGCTCCTGCTCGGGGTAGTCGTCGGGAAACTTGAGCTCGAAGGTCTTGTCATCGCCCTCGCGCAGGCCCAGCAGCTGGTCCTCGAAGCCTGGGATCAGACGCTCGTTGCCCAGCACGAGGGGCATTCGGTCGGCCTTCGCGCCCTCGATCGGCTGGCCGTCACGCCGGCCCTCGAAGCGGATGACCGCGTAGTCTGTCTTCTCCGCGCCGCGCTCCTCGACCGGCACGAGGTCGGCCCCCTGGTCGCGTAGCTCCTCGACAACCTTGTCAACCCGAGCGTCGTCGATCTGCTCAACCTCGATCTTGAAGGGATAGTCGCGGTAGGCGCCCAGCTGGACAGCCGGCCGCAGGGGCAGGGTCACCCGGTAGGCAGCGCCGTTGCCCTCCTCGAAGCTGAGCCACTCAGGCTCCGGGATGGAGAGCACATCGAGGTCCTCCTGGCGCACGGCCTCCAGGACGCTGTCCTCGAAGAGATGCTCCTTGGCATCGTCGTAGAGCGGGTTTGGCGCCTGCGGATCGTCGCGGCGTACGCCTAGTGCACGCTCCAGCACGGGACGAGGCACCTTGCCGGGGCGGAAGCCGGGCACCCTGGTGCGGCGAGCGAGGTGGCGGACCGACTGCTCCACGGAGCGCTGGACCCGCTCGGCGGGCAGCTCCACTTCGAGCACCACCGAGCTGCGCTGCGCAGGGCGCGCGGTGACCTTGAACGAGGTCGTGGGGGCGTCTGTCATAGGGCTGCTGAGTATAAGGCGGCAGGCCGGAGCGGCGGATTGTGCGGGCAGGCTCTAGTGTTGCGCGCGTGACAGCCGTGCTCAGGTTCCTGGTTTTTGCTGCCCTGCTCGTGGCGCTGCTCGTCTTCGTGGTCGTCCCCGTGGTGGCTTCGCCCCTGCTCACCCAGATGGTGCGCGACATGGGCTTCCAGGCAGACGAGCTCGAGGTGACCATCGACTCGTTCGACCCTGCGCTCTTCGGCGGGCGGGCGTCGCGGCTGCGTGTCCAGAGCGGCAGCGTGGCCCTGAGCCCGGCCACGGTCGAGCAGTTGGACCTGACCTTCCAGGACGTGTCTTTCTTCGAGCGGACGTTCGAGAACGTTCGCGGCGAACTACGCGGCGTCGTCGTGACGGCCGGCGGCGTCACCGTCCGCGTGTCCTCCGTGCAGGTCGACGGCCCGGCCCGCGCAGCACAGGCCTCGGGCAACTTCACGGCCCAGGAAAGCGAGCAGCTGGTCAGGCTGGCGGCCGAACGGGCGGGCATCAGGCTGGACAGCGTGCGCTTCGTGGACGGCGGGCTGCGCGTCGGCGTGGCCGGCGTGGAAACCGGCGCGCGAATCGAGGTGAGCAGCGGCGCGCTGGTGCTCATGTCGGATTTCGGGCCGGCGGTCGTGCTGCTACAACCTGCGCCGTCCGATCCCTGGCGCCTGAGCGAGGCCTACGTCGCGAGCACGGGCGTCACGGTCATCGGCCTGGTCGACGCAGCCCGCCTGACGGCGGCGTTGCCGGCGCCGTAGTACCTGAGGTTGGTGGGCAAGGTCGGATTCGAACCGACACGTCGCTCACGCGACACCAGCTCCTAAGGCTGGCGTGTCTACCGTTCCACCACTCGCCCGTGACCATCGTTTCGGGCCGCGCCCTGCTGGCGCGCTGGCCAGTGGTGCTCGCCCGAAGGGCCGGCCCAAGGATACAGTGCGCTGCCTGCGCGCCCGCTTCGCGATGTAAGATGCCGACGCCGCGTCGGGGGTGGCTTCTATCAGCTGGCGTCAACCGTGTGGAGGAGCGATGGAGCGCGCTGACGCAGGGGCAAAGCGCACCGATCAGGTTGTCGTGTATGCGGGTATACCGGCACGGATCGCGGCCTACTTCGTCGATGCCGTCATTCTCAGCCTGCTGTTCTTCGCAGTGCTCGCAGTGCTCACCCTCGTCATCGGCCCTACCGTGCGGTTCGTATCGCCGCTCGACGTGCTGCGCGCCCGGGTCGTCGTCGATCCGGGGCGAGTCGTCCTCGACGCGCTGGTCACGACCGCCCTCAGCGCAGCGTACTTCGCCTTCTCGTGGAACCGGATGGGCGCCTCGCCCGGGCAGTGGCTGCTAGGGCTTCGCCTCAGAGATCGTCGCGGCCGCATCGGACTGGGAGTGCGCGATGCCCTGATTCGATGGGCGCTGCTCGGTCCCCCTCTCGGACTCATCGCCGTGATAGTCGGCACGCTGGCGCCGCTACTTCGCCCTTCGGCCATCGCCGTCGCGGCAGTGTGGCAGCTCATCCTGCTCGTCACGACGACCCGCAACGAGCGAAAGCAGGGCATTCACGACAGGGCCGCCGGAAGCACCGTCGTGACCAGCAGCCGGCTGGCCGACAGGGTGGGCAGCGACGGAGGGGTCGCGGCCGGTGCTCCTTGACGCGCGGACGATCCCGGACGGCGCGCAACTCGAGACGGACCTGTGCATTATCGGCGGAGGGCCGGCGGGAATTACAGTCGCACATGCCCTCGCCGGGCGATCGACCAGGATCCTGCTCCTCGAGAGCGGTCCTGACGAGTATGACGATCCGACTCAAAGCCTTTACGACGGCGAAAGCGTCGGTCTGCCGTACTACTCCCTGAAGTTCTCGCGTCTGCGATTCTTCGGCGGCTCGGCGAATCACTGGGGCGGCTACTGCATGCCCCACCAGGCCGCAGACTTCGAAGCGCGAACCTGGATCCCCCACAGCGGCTGGCCCATCGGCGAGATGGACCTGGCGCCCTACTACCCCAGGGCGGCCGAGCTGGTGGGCATCGACACCACCAGGTTCGACCTCGACTGGTGGATCACGCAGGACCAGGACCGGCCGTTGCCCTTCGACGCCGCGCGGGCTGTCACACGCGTGGTTCAGATCGTCCGGCAAAATCGCCGGGGCTTCCGCTTTAGGGACGACCTGCAGGACGCGTCGAACGTCACCTTGTGCCTCCGCGCTAATGCCCTCGAGATCGTGACGGACGACCAGGGCCGTACGACGCGCGAGGTTCGTGTGGGGACGCTCGAGGGGGCACGCTTCAGCGTCGCGGCGCGGGCATTCGTGCTGGCCACGGGCGGGATCGAAAATGCGCGCCTGCTGCTCGCCTCGAACGGGCAGAACCCGGCCGGAGTTGGCAACGATCACGACCTCGTGGGCCGCTTCTTCGGCGAACATCCTCGCTTCGGCGCGGCCACCTTCGTCCCCACTGATCGCGCCATACCACTCGGCTTCCACTTCCCCCACCGAGCGTCCCTGAGCACGATCGAAGGCTACATCGGCCTGCCCCGCGAGCTGCAGCGACGAGAGGAGCTGGTCGACGTCCAGATCCTTATGCAACGCGAGCTCGGGCCGTCCTTCGACGACGCAGTGGACGCGCCGGTCGTCAGAGACGCGCTGGCGCTGCCACGGAACCTCACTCAGGGGCGCCTCGACGAGTTCGGTTCCCACCTCGCCAACGTCGTGGGCGACCTCTCCACCTTCCAGCAATTCACCGTGCCCGGCGCGCCGCTGCCCATTCCGTACCCGGAGCTCGTGGGGGAGGTGCTCAACCGCAACACTGCCGACCGGCTCGAGCTGATCCCGGCAATCTTCGGCGACCTGGCGGGCGCAGCCTACGCGCAGCTGTATGGCGCGCCCATCACGACCGCGATCTTCCGTACGCGCATCGACCAGGCGCCCAACCCAGAGAGCCGAGTGGCGCTCGGAACCGAGCGCGACGCGTTCGGCATGCTGCGCGGGCAGCTGGACTGGCAGCTGACCGATCTCGACCGTTACAGCGTGCGGCGCACGCTCGAGATCATCGGTGCCGAGATTGGCCGCCTCGGCCTCGGGCGCCTCCAGATCACATTTGACGCCGATGGCCAGGCTTGGCCGGAGGACATGTCCGGCGGCTACCACCACGCCGGCACGACGCGGATGAGCGCCGACCCGCGGCGCGGCGTCGTAGACGGCAACTGCCGTGTCCACGGCCTCGACAACCTGTACATCGCGGGCAGCTCTGTATTCCCTACCGTGGGGTCGGGCAACCCGACCTACGTGCTGGTCGCCCTCGCACTTCGACTTGCGGACCATCTCGGGACGGTCCTCTCGTGACTCGAATCGGTCTGACCAGGCGGCACTTTCTGGCACTGCTCGGGGCAGCGGTCGTACCTCTCGTGCCCGGACTGATGCCTGCACTCGCGACCCACGTCTGGCCCGCCCGTGAGGGTCTCGCCGCGCGCCTGGTCGCTCTCCTTACACACACCACCTCCGCGGCCGCCGTTGGCCGCGCCTACCTGGCCCAGTCGCCGCACGAAGCCCGCGCCGACAGGCTCGTTGCCGCCATCACGAGCGGGTGGACCGGCACGGCTCCTGGTGCCGCGTGGCAGTCCGCCTCGAAACCGGAGCTGCTCGAGCTCGTCCGCATGAAGATCGTCGACGACTTCGCGCGCGAGGAGGTGGCCATCCTTGACGGCTGGATCGTCTCGCGAACCGAGGCGCGGCTGTGCGGCCTCGTGCTCCTGGCTACAGAGGGGGCGCGGAGCGTCTGACCCTCGCCCCAATCAGGGGGGCTAGTCCCGCTCGCGGTGGCGGTCGGAGGGCGCCTCGAAGAGCCGCTTGGCGAGCGTACGGGCCGCCAGCGTGCCGAGCGAGCCGGCCAAGATGTCGTATGTACGCCAGAACGAGCGTTGAGCGTTGGGCGCCTCCTCCGGATGCTTACGCTCGAGGTAGTGCATAAAGTCCTGCTCGAGGTTGGCACGCACGCGCTCGGCGTCATCGCCCAGGCGATCCACCACGCGTGCCACGTCCTTGGGCAGGATGCTCTCGAGCCGGTCGCGGCGCTTGGGGAAGACGCGCCGCTCGGCGGCCCGGATCACGCGCTTGGGGCCGCCCACGGCCAGGAATGCCGCACCGCCGGCCAGGCCGGCCGTCTTCAGCGGGTTGCGCCTGATCTTGGCCGGGATGTCGAGCGCGGAGCGGGTGGCCAGCCCGAGCTCGTCGAGCTCGGACTCGGCCCGCCGCCGGGCTCGCTCTAGCTCTTGCCGAGCGTCGGCCGTCGCGTCTGCCATTGCTCCTCCAGCCACTGCCTGGTTTCCGAAGCGGCCGCCATCGTCTGGCGTGGCTTGAGCCGCCCGAAGTGCTCCTCGAGATCGAGCCGCGGCCAGGCCAGCGCCGCGTGCAGGATGGGCCACAGGATGAGACCGATCATGATGGCGAAGCCGACCGCCGGCGGCCACTGCCAGGCGATGCCGCCTATCAGCCAGCCCAGAAGGAGGCCGAGCAAGGCTCCAAGGACCAGGCCAGCCACGCCAGCGCCGGCCCCACCGGCCCGCCAGCCGACGATGGCCAGCAGTAGGCCGAAGACGAGCGCCCCGGCGAGCAGGGCTACGGAGGCCGGGCTGTTGAATGGCGAGGCGAGCTGTCCGGCGAAGTAGCGCGCCGTCTCGTAGGCCACGTTGGAGCCCAGCAGCAGAGCCAGCCCGACGGCCAGCACGGCAGCGGTCAGGAACGAGACCAGCCCCAGGCGCAGGCCGACGCCCACGATGGCGAAGCCCAGCACGACGATCAGGCCCAGCCCAAAGAGCACGCCGTGAGCGAGCCCCCAGCCCATCGAGCCGAACAGCCACTCGCCCACGAACAGGAATCCGCCGACGTAGAGCAGGATGGCGGTCAGGAACGCCAGGAGCAGGACGACGCCGGCCAGCGCCGCCATGACCTTGACCTGGCCGAAGATCTCGCCCAGCTCTGCGCGGAGCAGTGCCATGTGCGCCGAGAAGAGGCCCGAGAAGGCCTCTCGCGTGCGGCGGAACTGCTCGGCCAGGCCGGGAGCGCCGTCCTCGTCGTGCGCCGCCTCGGGCGAATCGACGGGCTGCGTTGGGCGGTCTGCCTGTGGATCTCCAGTCAGTTGGACACCTCTCGGATCGTGGGCTCGTCCGGCGACGCGATTCAGCATAGCAGCGCACCGGGTCAGGACCGTCCGGCGCGGCGGCCGACGCTATCAGCCGCGTTTCAGGATGGCAGCAGGCCGGTGCTCCCCATCCGAGCGGCGGTGTCGAAGAAGCCGTACGTCCGCCGGTAGGCGCCATCGCTCAGGCGCGGCGGCCGCCCGATGGCGATTGCCCACAGGCTGCGCTCCAGCTCCTCGATCCGCGCGCTCAGCTCTGTGGCCGTGCGCGGGGCGGGTATGTCGGCGTAGCTGCGCAGGCCCACGGGATAGTGCACGTCGGCCGACGGCGTGGCTGGCAACAGCGCGAAGACCAGCCGAGCATGCTCGATGGCTGCCAGGCGGCGCGCCGGAGCGGGCAGAATTTCGCGCTGGCCCGAGGGCTGCCCCAACTCATGCATCGCCTCGATTAAGGCGGCTCGCTGCTCGGCGAAGTCGCGCGCCTCGGCCTGGCCGATGCCCGCATGCAGGACGAATCCGCGCAGCTCCGACAGTTCGGCGGCACTGGCTCGCAAGCGGATACGGAAGCCCTCCTCCATGTCCTCGACGTGGGGCAGGGTCTCGGTGGCCAGCAGGTCGCTGCCGCCGCTGGGCAGGCTGCCCGTCGCGCTGAGCACGTCGAGCAGTCCCCACGTGCGGCGAAAGAGCTCGGCCAGGCGGTCGAACTCGGCAAAGCCTGAGGTCTCGAAAGCGTGCATCTGCTGTCCTATTGGACGAGCCTCGCAGGAGCGGTATGACGTTGCCGCTCCTGCTGTGGCCGCTTGCCGTTGCAGCCACGCACGAATGCTGGGCGCCCGGGCGGGCC
>DATKBB010000035.1:0-2832 GCA_035514295.1 Candidatus Limnocylindria bacterium
AACCGGTGACCGACTCGGCAGATTGCTGCAGGGGATGAAAGGAACAGCCGGTCCCCGGCCCCGTGCGGCGGCGCGTGGGTGAGTTGGTGCACCGCCGGCAAACCGGCATCGCAGGCAAACCGGCACCGCCGGCAAACCGGCACCGCCGGCAAACCGGCATCGCCGGCACGCCGGACGTCGAGCGCTCAGTCCCGGCGCAGCACGAAGCCAATCTTGCCGTACGGTGGCCGGGGGTCGCAGTAGACCTTCACCCGCTCGTCCGCTTGCGACGTAACGGCCAGGTCCCACAGCCGGTTCTGCGCCTCGAACGAGACCTCGGCCAGCTGCGGGTAGCGCTCCAGCATGGCCCGGCCCATCTCGTGCACGAGGTGCTGGATGGAGAGGCTGACGAAGCGCTCGAACACCGCGCTCAGCAGGTCGGCCACCTGCTCGCCGGCCACGTAGCCGGAAACATCTTCGGCGGCGCCCACGTCGGGCGACGCATATCGCCAGCCCACGTCCAGGTGGACGTACAGCGGCCGATCCCGCCGCTCGGGCAGCGTGGTGTACTCGTCGCGCGCGAAGTCGGCGAAGGCCGAGCCGGTGACCTTCATCAGCTGCAGACCCTGGCGCCCGCCGGCCAGCTCAGTGAGCCTGACGCCGCCATCTCCCGTGCGCTCGAGCTCGAGCCGGGCGTTTGATCGGTCGGCATGCTGGCGTTGGAAGAGCACCTCGCTGGCCCGGAAGCCGTCCCCGTCGGCCGCGGGCACGAGAGCCGGCTCGAAGGGGATCTCGGTGCCCAGCACGCGCAAGCGTTCCATGTGCGGGTAGGTCTCCAGAAAGCGACGGCCGATGAACAGCAGCCACTGCTCCAGCGTCGAGCCGGTGAACGCCAGCGATTCGCGATGGATGAAGTTCTTCATCGTGTCGGTGGCTACGACCAGGCGGTTGTCGCCCTCCGTGTAGGCGGCCAGGAAGGCCGTGCCCAGCACCTGCACCTCGATGCCGGCCGCCAGCAGAACGTTCGAACGACCGCTGAAGGCCGACTCGGCGATCGGGCTGATGCCTGACAGGGGAGTGGCGTAGGTGCGATACGTCGCGACGTCTGCCTTGCCGTAATAGATCTCCGTCTTCACGCGCCCTCCTTCATTCCCCGCAGCTTCGCCAGCCGGTCATGGGCGATGGCGAAGACATCGCTCAGCGCCCGTTGCTTCTCCTCATCCCGCGTGGCGTCGAGGTGCGCTTCCATGATCCGCGCGATCTCCGATCGTGGCCGCCCCGCCACGAAGGTTACGAAGCGAAAGCCGAAGCGCCGCTCGTAGGCCTGGTTGAGTCCGTCCAGGCGGGCCTGGAGGTCGGCCGTGCCGGGATCCCGGTCGTAGCCCTGCTCGTGGAAGGAAGCGGCGGAAACTGTCGCCGGCGCGGCCCCGATGTGCGGATGGCTGTCGATCAGCGCGATCTGTTCGTCCTCGGGCATGGCCAGCGCCACTTCCCGCGCCCGATCGAGCAGCGCCCCGTATGACTCGAAGGGACGTTCGTCGGCCAGACGGGCGAGGAAGCGCGGCGCCCGTTCGAAGAGCGGCTCCAGCGCCGTCACGAAGCCGGTCCTGTCCAGCGCGTTGAGCTCGTCGAGCGCGGGCAGCATCAGCTGCCCAGGTAAGTGCCCAGTCCGAAGGGGGCCATCTGCAGCGGTACGTGGTAGCTGCGCCCCGGGTCCTCGACGCGAAACCAGACGGCGAGGGACATGAAGAAGGGGCCGTCGACGCGGAACTCGAGGCGGTAGTAACCCTCTTCCAGCGGGTCGGCCAACAGCTGCCGAATGCGGCCGTCTGCGTCGGTGATGCCGCCGCCCACGATGCGCTCCTCCCCCTCCGCCACGCGTAGCAGCGCAACCTCCACGCCCTCCGCGGGTCTTCCGCTGCCCGTGTCGAGCACGTGTGTCGAGATGGTTGGCTGTGTCTCGCCCATCGGGCCTCCTGAGGTGCTGGCCGTGCTCTAACCTTGCGGCCATGAGCGACCTGTCCATACGCGTAGGCGATCTGAACTTTAGCGCTCGCTGGGAGCCCGATGCGCCGCTCACTCGCGACGCGCTGCGCCGCCTGCTGCCCATGCGCAGCAGGCTGATCCACTGCCGCTGGAGCGGCGAGGGCTGCTGGATACCGTTCGGCGACATGGACCTTGGCGTGGGCTACGAGAACCACACCAGCCATCCCGCCCCTGGCGACGTCATCGTCTACACCGGCAGCCTGTCCGAGTGCGAAATTCTCATCGCCTACGGCGCAGTGATGTTCTCCAGCAAGCTGGGCCAGCTGGCCGGCAACCACTTCGCCACGATCACCCAGGGGCGGGAGCAGCTGAAGGAGATGGGTCGCCGAGTGCTGTGGGACGGCGCGCAGGAGATCACCATCGAGGAGCGCTAGGCGCATGGCCGAGCTGATCGTGCGGGGCGGAATGGTCGTCACCGCGGAAGGCAACCGGCTGGCGGACGTTGCCGTCAGCGGCGGCCGCATCGCGGAGATTGAGCCGGTCGAGCAGGGGATGGGCGGAGCCGCCGCAAGCGAGATCGACGCGACGGGCCTGCTCGTGCTCCCCGGCGTGGTGGACGTGCACACCCACACGCGCGTGGCCACTGACGCGGAGCCCGACCGCTTCTTCCAAGACTCCGTGGCGGCGGCATTCGGCGGCACGACCACCTTCCTGTGCTTCAACAACCCGGGCACCGGTGTCAGCGGCGAGGGCGGCTCGCTGCTGGCCGACCTGCACGAGTGGCGCTCCCGCACCGAGGGCGACTCGGCCGTCGATTACGGGCTCAGCCTGGTCCTCACGCCCGATCAGGCCGACCCGCGCATCGAG
>DATKBB010000036.1:0-21962 GCA_035514295.1 Candidatus Limnocylindria bacterium
TGCAGCAGGCCGACGGCAACCGCCGCCAGGACGTTGCTGGTGTTGTGCTCGCCGGCCAGGCTCACGTCGGCGAGGGGCATCACGCGAACCTCGGCGGCCGCGTCGCCGGCGGGTGCGGCATCGCCGACTGGCTCCACGCCGCGGGCTAGGATCCAACCGTCGCGTACGCCAACCTCGCCCGCCCCCGGCTCAGCCCGGCGATAGAGGACGGTCCGCGCTGGGCCCGCGCCGGCATAGGTCGAGCTGACCGGGTCCTCCGCGTTCAGCACCAGCCGGCCGTCGGCCGGCGCCAGCTCGGCCAGCCGGCGCTTGACGGCGCGGTAGGCCGCCGCGCTCCCGTGGCGATCGAGATGGTCTGCCGTCACGTGCGTGTAGACGGCCAGCTGCGTACCGCGCGAGAGGGTGGGCAGCTGCAGCTCGGAGAGCTCCAGCACCACGACGTGGCGCGCCGTCAGCTCGGGCAGGCGCTCGACCAGCGGCGTGCCGATGTTGCCGCCCAGCACGACCGGCGCCCCATCCGCGGCCAGCACGGCCGCCGACAGCGAGCTGGTCGTCGTCTTGCCCTTGGTGCCGGTCACGCCCACCGTGGCCGCCGGACAGAGCCGCAGGAAGAGATCCACCTCGCTGACAACGGGCGTGCTGCCCTCCGCCTCCAGGCCGGCCAGCGCCGCGCGCAGTCGCGGCTCCGTCGTGGGATAGCGGCTGTTGACCGAGGGCGACGTGCACACCAGCGCCTGCCCCTCGAGCGCGGCCGCCGGGTCGATCTCCGGACCCAGCAGCGCGCGCACCGGCCTGCCCTCGAGGGCGGCCAGCTGGTCGGCCAGCTCGTGCGCCGGGCGGCCGTCGTAGACGGTCACCTGTGCGCCGTGGTCGGCCAGGAACCGGCACAGGGCCAGGCCGCTGCGCGCGAAGCCCAGCACGGCCACAGGCCGGCCCGCGAATGAGGCCAGGCTCAGCCCGTCCAGCTCGATGGGCGCCCGGCTGCCCTGCTCCACCGCGCTCACAGCTGCGGGCCGATGGTCGACAGGAAGAAGACCACGCCCAGCATCGCCGCCAGCACGCCGATGATCCAAAAGCGGAGGGTGATCTTCTCCTCGTCCCAGCCGGCCAGCTCGAAATGGTGGTGAAGGGGCGCCATGCGGAAGACGCGCCGGCCGGTCATCTTGTAGGCCACGATCTGGAGCAGGCTCGAGCCCACCTCCACCACGAAGATGATCCCGATCAGCGGCAGCAGCAGGATCTCGCCCGTGATCAGGGCCATCACCGCCAGCGTCGCGCCCAGGCCGAGAGAGCCGGCGTCGCCCATGAACACCTGCGCCGGGTGCACGTTGAACCAGAGGAAGCCCAGCAGGGCACCGATCAGCAGGGCGCACAGGATGGCCAGGTTGGGCTGGGCCGGCACGTTGAGCAGGGCGATGATCATGTAGGCCACAAAGGCGAAGATCAGTGTGCCGCCGGCCAGGCCGTCCAGGCCGTCGGTGAAGTTGACCCCGTTGGTGGTGGCCACGATGGCGAAGGCCGCGAAGAGCACGTACACGATCGGCTCGATGGGCACCTCGCCGATGAACGGCACGCGCACGCCGCTGATGGCGTAGGTCTGCTGGATCTGGAAGGCGATCACGCCGGCCACGACCACCTGCCAGAGCATCTTCTGGCGGATGCGGATGCCGTCGCCCGTTCGCGCGTTCAGGTAGTCGTCGGCCACGCCCAGTCCGCCCACCAGCACGAGCGTCAGGATGGGCGCGATGGTCGAAGGGTCGAAGAAGCGTCCGCCGGATACGAAGTGGAAGAGCAGCGAGGCGGCGGCCACCACAAAGATGATCAGCAGCCCGCCCATCGTCGGCGTGCCTTCCTTGATCAGGTGGCTGCCCGGGCCCTCGATGCGGATGCGCTTGCCAAAGCCCAGCCGGCGCAGGACCAGCACGAAGGGCGGCATGAGGATGACCATCAGCGCGAAGGTCAGCAGGATGCCCTGCACGACCGCTGCGGCGACCGTCATGCCCCCACTCCCCCACGCAGCTCGCCGGCCGCGCTCAGGAGGCGCTCCACGAGCAGGTCCAGGGCCACGCCGCGCGAGCCCTTGAGCAGCACCACGTCGCCCGGCCGGAGCGTCTCGAGCAGCAGCTCGTAGGCGGCCTGCTGGTCGCCCACTTCGTGCACGGCGGCGCCTTCCAGGCCGGCCGCGCGGGCACCCTCGCCATACGCCGCGGCAGTCTCTCCCACGCAGAGCAGGACGTCGGCGCAGGCCGCGGCGTGACGGCCCACCTGACGATGGGCCTCGCGCGAACCGTCGCCCAGCTCGAGCATCTCACCCAGCACGGCCAGCCGCCGGCCGGGCAGGCCGGCCAGCAGGTCCAGGGCGGCGACCATCGAGTCGGGCGCGGCGTTGTAGGTGTCGTCCAGCACGCGCCACGCGCCCAGGTCGTGCAGCACGCTGCGGTGCGGGGCGCTGAAGGGTCGGGCCAGGCCGCGCCCAATCGTCGCCGAGTCGAGGCCCAGGGCTTTGCCGACCGCAGCGGCGGCCAGGGCGTTGTGCACACCGTGACGCCCCAGGGCCGGGGACTCGACCAGCACGTCCCGTCCACACCCACGCAGCACGAAGCGCATGCCCTGCTCGGCACGTGACTGGACGTCGACGGCGGTCACCTGCGCCTCGGGCGAGAATCCGTACAGCAGCGCGCGTACGCCGGCCGGCAGTCGGCCGGCCATCCGCGCAACGAGCGGGTCGTCCGCGTTGAGCACGGCCGTGCCTGTAGTGGGCAGCGCCTCTACCAGCTCGGCCTTGCCGCGCTCGATGGCCTCGATGCTGCCGGCGCGGGAGAGGTGGGTGCCGCGCACTGCCGTCACGACGCCCACCAGCGGGCTCGCCAGCTCGGCCAGCGCGCGGATGTCGCCGGGCACATACATACCCATCTCGAGCACGGCCACCTCGTGCTCGGGGGCCAGGCGCAGCAGCGTCAGCGGCAGGCCGATCTCGTTGTTCTCGTTGGCCGTGTTGCGCAGCACGGTCCAGCGCTCCTCCAGCACCTCGGCCACCTGCTCCTTGGTGGAGGTCTTGGCCAGCGAGCCGGTGATGCCCACCACGACCGGCGCGAAGCGCGTCCGCCAGGCCCGCGCAGCGGCGGCCAGTGCGGCCAGCCCATCGGGCACGGCCAGCACCGCCACGTCGCCGGCGGTGGTCAGCGCCTCGAGCTGGGCCGGCGGCGGCCGCGTGACGACGAGCGCCGCTGCGCCCGCCGCGACTGCCTGGGCCAGGAACTCGTGACCGTCAGTACGGTCGCCGGGCAGCGCGAAGAAGGCATTGCCCGCCTGCACTCGCCGCGAGTCGACGGCCCCGCCCCTGATCTCCCGCGACGAGTCGCGCAAGAGACGCCCGCCGACGGCAGCAGCCAGCGACCTGGCGTCGAAGGCCGGCCGGCCGGCGGCCGACGGCGGCGGCTCCTCAATCACCATCGCCGGCAATTCTCGCACGGCAGACGTCACGGACGGCGGCCCAGCGAAGCCTCGGCTTCCTCCTCCTCGTCGGCGTCGGCCGGGAGCTCGTAGTCGGGTTGGATCGGCAAGTCGAGAGCCGGCCCGTCGAGCGGCGCGATGTCGAGTGCCTCGATGACGTCCTGGGCGACCCGCCGGAAGACCTCGTTGGAGGTCATCTCCAGTACGTAGCCGAACCGCTTCTTGACCGTCGGTTCGGCCTCGTGGATGCGCACGACGATGACCGCCTCCGGCCGCTCGCCACCTACGAAGCCGGCGAAGGTGTGGTTGTAGATGGGGTCCATCCAGCGGCTCTGCTGGCTGTCCCAGATCTGGGCCGTACCGGTCTTGCCGCCGACGACGTAGCCGGGGATGAGCGTCGTCTCAGCGTAGTGCGGCACGGACGTCACGGTGTGGACCATCAGCTCGCGCAGCTCGGCCGACAGGGTGGCGCTGAACACCTCATGCCCCTCGCTGCGCGGCAGCGGCTGACCGTTGGCAGCGGCCAGCAGGTGCGGTTCGATGAGCCTGCCGCCGTTGACCATCGCGCCGAACGCAGCGGCCAATTGCAGGGTTGTCACGGCGACGCCCTGGCCGAAGGCGCGGTTGACCAGGTCGACCGGCTGCCAGCGCCTGGCCTGTGGGTCGGCCACCAGGCCGCCGGCCTCACCGGCCAGCTCGATGCCGGTCGGCCGGCCCATGCCAACCCGCTGCCACATCTCGTGCAGGATCAACGCCGAGGCGTCGGTGTCCTCGCCCAGCGTGGCGGCCACGCGCCCGGTGGCCACGTTGCGCGACTGGGCGATGACGTCCTCGAAGCGCATCTCGCCCATGCTGCGCCGGTCCGCGTTGCGGATCTCGATCGATTGCCCGAAGCGGAGCACGGTGCTGTCGCGCACGATCGTGCGGCGGGTCACGACGCCCTGCTCCAGGGCCGCCGCGGCCGTGAACATCTTCATCACCGAGCCGGGCTCGTAGATCTGGCTGGCGATCGGGTCGGCGAACAGCTCCGGGTTGCGCTGGGCGGCCTGGCCGTACGAGTTGGCGTCGTAGCCGGGCACGGAGGCCCAGGCCAGCACGGCGCCGCTGTATGGGTCGAGCACCACCGCGCTGACACGCTCCGCCCGGTTCGCCACCCAGGCCGCGTAAAGCTCCTTCTCGACGCGCAGCTGCAGACTGGCGTCGATGGTCAGGGCCAGGCTGCCGCCCTCCGAGGCGGGCAGAACGGCCTCGTCGGTCGCCGCCACGCTGCCCGCCTGGCCGGCAAGGAACGGCTGGTGGCGCTGCTCGATGCCGTACTGACCCTGCCCGTCGGCGGTCACGAAGCCCAACAGCTGGCTGGCCAGCGTCGTGCCCGGCGAGCCGCCCGCATTGGGATAGAAGCGGACCGGCCGGGGTTCCAGCGACAGCGCCGCGAGCTCGCCGGCCTCGACGCCTTCGCGCACCTGCCGGCTCTGCTCCTCGGTCAGGGCACGCGAGACGACGAGGTAGGGCACATCGCTCTCGAAGCGACCGATCAGCTCCGCCTCCTGCTCCGGCGTGAAGTCGAGCACGTCTGCCAGCCGACGGGCCATGTCGGCCTGGCTGGCGCCGTCCAGCAGGTCGGGATGGGCCGCCAGCAGGTCGCGGTAAGCGGTCGTAGCGAGAGGCGTGCCGCGGCTATCGGTGATGTCGCCACGCTGGATCTGCTCGCTCTCCGGCACGCTCAGCTGTGCCGACGCCTGGCGTTGCAGCTCGTCAGCCTGGCCCACCTGCCAGTAGGCCAGGCGCAGGCCGAGCGCGCCGGCGAAGACAGCCAGGCCACAGAGCAGGGCGACCAGCCGCAGGCGGCTGTCGGTGCGACCCAGCATCGGTCAGGGAGCCGGGGCTGGCAGGCGCAGGCGGGTGCCCAGCTGGTTGAGCCCGGCCTGTTGGCCGCGCTCGAGGACCATCGGCTCCGCGCCCCAGCGCAGCATCGTCGTCTCCTGGGTCTGCACCTGCCGCGCCAGGTCGTCGCGCTCACGCGTGAGCTGCTCGACCTGGTAGTGCGTGGCGGCCAGGTGGACCATCAGCCCGAGGTAGATCAGCCCGACCATGAAGGTCAGCAGCACGCCGGCCAGCAGCGCGCCGGCAGGATGGGCGCGACGCCCCGCCCGGCTGGGGACCGCCAGCCGGCGCCGGCTGGCGCCGGCCATGGGCCGTGCCTGAGCCTGTCCGTAGGCGGTCATACGCCCGTCCCTTCCTGGCCGTCCGAGATCTGCCGGCGGGCGTGCCGGCCGGCCCACTCGGTTACCGGCTGATCCGGCTCGACGTACCAGCCCAGCGGTGCCTGGTCGCGTCGCTCGCGCACCTCGTGCAGACGGCGGCCGTAGCTGCGCCGACGCCGGGCACCGTTGCGCCGGCTCACGCGGCCAGCCTCCGCGCGGCCCGCAGGCGGGCGCTGCGCGAGCGCGGATTGGCTGCCAACTCGGCCTCAGCCGGGCGCTGAGGTTGCTGCCCCAGCGGTGCCAGGCGAGGTGAGCGGCCGCAGATGCAGGCCGGCACCTCGGGCGGGCAGATGCAGCCGCGCCGCTCCGCGGCGATGAAGCGCTTAACGATGCGGTCTTCCAGCGAGTGGTAGCTGATCACTGCCAGGCGGCCGTCGGGTCCCAGCAAGTCGACGGCCGCCTGGAGTGCTCGAGGAAGCGTTTCCAACTCCCTGTTGACGTAGATGCGCAGCGCCTGGAAGACGCGCGTGGCGGGATGGATGCGGCTGCGCCCGGTACGCGGCCGAGGCACGACCCGCTCGACCAGCGCGGCCAGTTGCTGGCCGGTCTCGAGCGGCTCGCGCTGGCGGCGGGCGACGATCTCGCGCGCGATCCGGCGCGAGTGCCGCTCCTCGCCGTAGCGCCAGAAGATGTCCGCCAACTCCCGTGCGGGCAGCTCGGCCAGGAGCTCGGCGGCCGGCCTGCCGACGGTGGTGTCGAAGCGCATGTCAAGGCGCCCGCCGGCGCGAAAGCTGAAGGAGCGCTCGTCATCGGCCAGCTGGTACGAGCTGAGCCCGAGGTCGAACAGGACGCCGTTGGCGGGCACGAAGCCCTCCTCGTCGGCCGCCTGGGCGACGGTTTCGAAGTTCGCCTGGCGCAGCGCCACCCGCTCGCCGAATTCGGCCAGCCGCGCGGCGGTCCTGGCGATGGCCGCCCGATCGGCATCGAGGCCGAGCAGGCGGCCATCAGGCGCGCTCGCTTCCAGGATCCGCCGAGCGTGCCCTCCGCCACCGACCGTCGCGTCGATCTGGAGGCTGCCCGGGACCGGCGAGAGAGCTGTTATCACCTCTTCCACCATTACGGGCAGGTGCCCTTCCTCCATCTCAACGAACGACCGGCGGCGGGCCCGGCGGACCCTGAAAGCGCATTTGGTGAGCTCTAGATGTCCAGCCCGTCGAGATGCCGAGCAAGCACCTCCGGCGACTTCATGGCGGCGCTGTAGTCGACCCAGCGCGAGGGGTTCCACAGCTCGATGTGATCGCGCGCGCCGACGACCACGGCCTCGGCCTCCAGCGCCGCGAACTCGCGCAGGCCGGCCGGCAGCAGGGCACGGCCCTGGCGATCGAGCTCGACCTCGAACGCTCCCGAGAAGACGAAGCGCGAGAAGCTGCGTGCGCCGGCGTCCGAGAAGGGCAGCCGCGAAACGCGCGCGGCCAGCTCGGCCCAGGCCTCCTTGGGGAAGATGGCCAGGCAGCCGTCGATCCAGCGGCTCACGAACGCGCCCTGCTCGAGATCCGCCCGGAAGCGGGCCGGGACGGCCACCCGTCCCTTGCCGTCGATCGCGTGTCGGTACTCGCCGGTGAACACACCGCTACCCCTGGCTGCGCCGGACCGCGCCTGGACGCTCCACCGCGGACTGCCTGTGCGGCCCGGCTCTCACGTCCCTGCACTTCTCTCCCCACTTCGCGCCACTTTGCGCCACTTGGGTGGCAATCATAGCCACTCCGGCTTGATCGTCAAGCGCTATTTCGCACGCCGGCGCCACTGCCAGTGCGCCGTCAGCCGCCGGCGGCGCGAATCGGCTGGAGCGGCCAAGATGTGGTTCATGCCACGAGAGCCAAAGCACAAGGTGTCGCGCCGCTTCGGCGTGGACATCTACGGCACCGGCGGTACCTCGCTCCAGCGCCGGCTGGAGCGACGTCCCGGGGCGCGTGCGGGCGCGCGACCACGCCGGCGCAGCGAGTACGGCACGCAGCTGCAGGAGAAGCAGAAGGCGAAGGCGTTCTACGGCGTGGCCGAGGGCCAGTTCAGGCGTTACTTCGCCGAGGCCGAGCGGATGCCCGGCAACACTGGCGAGAACCTTCTCTCGCTCCTCGAGCGCCGGCTGGACAACACGGTCTATAGGCTGGCCCTGGCGCGCACTCGTCCGATGGCGCGCCAGCTCGTCTCCCACGGCCACGTGCTGGTGGATGGGGAGCGCGTGACCATCCCTTCCTTTCGCGTGACGGAGGGACAGCAGATTGCCCTGACCGACGAGGCGCGCAAGATGCCGGTGGTCGTCGAGGAGACCGAGGCCGGCCGGCCGCTGCCCAGCTGGCTGGAGCGCGCTGCGAACAAGTTCGAGGCGCGCGTGACGCGCCTGCCCCAGCGTGACGACGTGCAGCTTCCCATCGACGAGCGGCTGATCATCTCCTTCTACGCCCGCTGATCAGGGCCGCTCTGGCCCCGCAGTCCCCCGTCGTCTGGTACTGGTGGGCGCCTTGTGGCGGTCGCTGCCGCTGGCTAGCGTGCAGCTGCAGAGGGGCGGAACAGCGCCGAGCGCGCTTCGCGGAGGGACAGCAGGGGCTCCATGGCACTCCTGGAACGGTTCGTCACACCCAGCGAGGTGCAGGTCGGCGTGGCTCCCACGCACATTCGACGCTGCACCTTCCGTCGTGTGACCGCCGTCCAGCGGCCCCGCGCACTGCCCGTGTACGACGTGGCCTGCCTCTTCCCCGATCGCGAGACGCCGCTGCCGCTGGGCGATCTGCAGACCGCCCGCTCGATCTGCGAGAGCTGCACCGCGCAGGGCATTTTCCGGCCCGACTCGGACTAGGGCGAGGACTGCGCCAGCCAGGCGACCTGTAAGCCGAGTTCTGTCCCGCGGCTTGCACCGCGGGGACGGTCATCCATCTGGGACGGCAGTTGCCCACCGCCTCTAGCGGCCGACCCGAGAGCGGAGCGACGCACTCCCGCCGGAACCCTGAGGCTCCGACTGCTCTCCTATTTGGCCTTGCTCCAGGTAGAGTTTGCCCGTTTCACCCGGCCCGCTCGGTCGCCCGAACTACCGGCTCGTCTCTGTGGCACTGGTCCTCGCCTCTCGGCGGACGGGTGTTACCCGCTACCCTGCGTCGCGGAGCTCGGACTTTCCTCGTGCTCTGAACGGGTTTCCCCGATGTGCACGCGACCGTCCGGTCGCCTCGCTGGCCTCCCCATTCTAGACCCTGGAGGACGGTCTGAACAGCCCGAATTAGGACATCTGTTCTGTCGTTTCAGCTCGGAAGCCCTCGGCCGCGGCGGCGGCCGGCGGATCGTCGAGGGCCAGGTTGGCCAGGGCGTCGGCGGCATGGTTGGCCGCCCGCGGCTCGTGGCGCAGGCTCCATCGCTCGAACTGGCGCAGCAGCCCGGCGGCTCTGGCGTGCAGCGGCACGAGCGTCCGCTCGCGGACGCGCCAGCGGCCCATCAGCTGCTCGACCACGAGCTTGGAGTCGAGCACCAGCTCGACCTCGCGCGCATCCAGCTCGTGCGCCAGCTCGAGGGCCAGGATTACCGCGGTGTACTCGGCGAAGTTGTTCGTCTGCCGCCCGAGGGGGCGGGCGACGACGGCCAGCGGCGGAGCCGCGGGCGAACGGTGGTCCGCTCGCGAGGCGTCGATCAGGACGGCACCGGCGGCCGCAGGGCCGGGGTTGCCGCGGGCCGCTCCGTCGGCCCTGATGAGCAGACGCCGCGGAGGATTCAGGCCCGCCGCTCCACGATGGCGCCCGACACCTCCAGGATTGCCCGGGTGATGTTGATCCCGCGCGGGCAGGCGTCCGTGCAGTTGAAGATCGTCCGGCAGCGCCAGACACCGTCCTCGTCAGCCAGGATCTCGAGCCGCTCGTCGGCGCCTTCGTCGCGCGAATCGAAAATGAAGCGGTGTGCGTTGACGATGGCCGCCGGCCCGACGTACTCGGGCTTGGCCCAGAAGGACGGGCAAGAGCTGGTGCAGGCCGCGCACAGGATGCACTTGGTCGTGTCGTCATAGACGGCCCTGTCGCGAGCGGACTGCAGCCGTTCTCCGTCGGACGGCGGCGACGTGTCGTTGATCAGGAAGGGCTGCACGCTGCGGTACTTGGCGAAGAAGTCTTCCATGTCGACGACCAGGTCCTTGACGACCTTCATGCCCGGCAGCGGCGCGACGGAGACCTTGCGCCCCAGCTGGTCGACGCGGATCTTGCAGGCCAGCCGGTTGCGGCCGTTGATCAGCATCGCGTCGGAGCCGCAGATGCCGTGGGCGCACGAGCGCCGGAACGTCAGCGTGCCGTCGAGCTCGTACTTGACGGTGTGCAACAGGTCGAGCACGCGGTCCATCGGACCGGACTCCACCTGGTAGCGGTCCCAGTGCGGGCGCTCGTCACGCTCGGGATCGAAGCGCAGGATTCTCAGGTCGACTTGCATTGCTCGCGATGGTAGCGCCAACGACGCTCAGTACGTCCGCGGCTTGGGCTCGAACCTGGTGATCGTCACCGGCTTATAGCGGATGTCCGGGCCGCCCTCGGCGCGGTAGGCCAGCGAGTGGCGCAGCCAGTTGACGTCGTCGCGCTCGGGGTAGTCCTCGCGGAAGTGCCCGCCGCGGCTCTCCTGGCGGGCCAGCGCGGAGGCCACCGTGGCCTCGGCGCAGTCGAGCAGGTAGCCCAGCTCGCGCGTCTCGAGCAGGTCCGTGTTGAACACCCGGCCGCGATCCTGCACGCGCACGCTGCGGTAGCGCCGCTGAAGGTCGCGCAACTCGAGCGTCAGCTGCTGCAGGCCCTCACGTGTCCGGAACACGCCGGCCCTGTCCATCATGCCCTCGACCAGCTCCTGGCGGATGCGCTGCGGGCTCTCGCCCTTGGCCTGGCTGCGCATGGAGGCGAGCTCCGCTCGTACCGGCTCGGCCGCCTCGGGAGGCAGCTCGGGCAGCTCGACGCCGCGGACGTCGGACGCCATCGAGCGGCCGGCCCGCCGCCCGAAGACCAGGATGTCGATCAGCGAGTTGGTCCCAAGCCGGTTGGCGCCATGCACGCTAACGCAGGCGCACTCCCCGGCGGCGTAGAGGCCGGGCAGCACGCTGTTCCGCTCGTCGATCACCACGCGCGCCTCGAGGTCGGTGGGCACGCCGCCCATGGCGTAGTGGGCGGTGGGCGTGACGGGCACCGGCTGGGTGATCGGTTCGATGCCCTGGTAGACGCGCGAGAACTCGGTGATGTCGGGCAGCTTGGATTCGATCACCCGCCTGTCGAGGTGGGTCAGGTCCAGGTGCATGTAGTCGCCGCCACCCACCCCCCTGCCCTCGCGCACCTCCAGGTACATCGCGCGGCTGATCACGTCGCGCGGGGCCAGCTCCATGAGCGTCGGCGCGTAGCGCTCCATGAAGCGCTCGCCCCCGTCGTTGCGCAGGTAGCCGCCCTCGCCGCGCGCCGCCTCACTCAAAAGGATGCCGATGCCCACGATCCCAGTCGGGTGAAACTGGTAGAACTCCATGTCCTCCACCGGCACGCCCCGCCGGTAGGCCAGCGCCACCCCGTCGCCCGTCAGCGCGTGCGCGTTCGAGGTGATCTTGAACATCCGACCGAAGCCACCCGTCGCCAGCAGCACCGCCGCAGAACGGAAGACGTGCAGCTCGCCGTCGGCGATGCGGTAGCCGACCACTCCCCTGGTCACGCCGCCCTCGATCAGCAGGTCGACGACGTGGTACTCGTCGAAGAACTCGACGCCGCGCTTGATGCACTGCTGGTAGAGCGTCTGCAGGATCATGTGGCCCGTGCGGTCGGCCGCGAAACAGGCCCGCCGGACGGGCGCCTCGCCGAAGTTGCGCGTGTGGCCGCCGAACCGGCGCTGGTCGATCTTGCCGTCGGGCGTGCGGTTGAAGGGCAGGCCCATGTGCTCGAGCTCGATGACCGTCTCGATGGCCTCCTTGGCCAGCACCTCGGCCGCGTCCTGGTCGACGAGGTAGTCGCCGCCCTTGACGGTGTCGTACATGTGCCACTCCCAGTGGTCTTCCTCGAGGTTGCCCAACGCGGCGCAGATGCCGCCCTGGGCCGCCCCGGTGTGGGAGCGGGTGGGGTAGAGCTTGGACAGCACGGCCGTGCGGACGCCCTTGCGGGCCAGCTCCAGCGCAGCCCACAGGCCGGCTCCGCCGGCGCCCACGATCACAGCCGGGAAGTCGTGGACCGTCGCGCCGTCCCCGGCCCGTTGCAGCGACATCAGCTGCGCGTCGCCTCGGGGTCGGAAAGCGTCACGCTCACTCGGGCAGGGGCGCGGCCACGATGACCTGCGTGCCGATGACCAGAAGCACCAGGCCCACCACGTACAGCGACCACAGAATGCCGGTGCGCAGGCGCGGCCGATGAACGTAGTCGAGGATGACCGTGCGCATGCCCAGCCAGCCGTGGAACAGCACGGTCATCAGCATCAGCCAGGTGTAGCCCCGCCAGAAGAGCTGGTTCCAGCGCTGGGTGATGATGAACTCGGCCGTCTGCTCAGCCGGATCCCAGATGAAGTGGTAAATGCTGAAGTGAGCCAGGGCCAGCACGAATAGCATCACGCCGGTGATCCGCATCAGGTACCAGATGGCCACTTCCCGGCGGCTGCCCGTGGGTCGCGGCTTGGCGCGGGCGTAGGGCGACAGCCTGGTCATGCCAGCCCCGCCGCCTGCAGCCAGGGCAGCCACACCGGGCGCATGATGATCAGCGCGCCGGGCACGCCCACCCCGATGAAGATGATCCAGGTGCCCCACCACAGCGCGCGGTGGTAGACGGTCATCGCCGGCCAGAGATCCAGGATGATGATGCGCAGGCCGTTGAGCGCGTGGTAGAGCAGCGCGGCGCCCAGCACCACTTCCATCAGCCGGCCGGGCAGGCTGGCGTAGAACTCCAGCACCTCGTCGTACAGCTCGGGGTCGCCGCCGACCAGGTAGATGTCGATGACGTGCAGCACTACGAAGGCGAAGATGCCCACGCCGCTGATGCGGTGGAAGGCCCACGCGAGCATGCCCTCGCGACCGCGGTAGCGCAGCAGTGTCGGCACCCTGCTCACGGCACTTCCCCTCCGCTTCCGTCAGGCCGAAGCGAGGACGCTGGCCACGCGCTCGGCGACCGCCTCCGCGAAGGCGCCTGTGCCGGCGCTTCCGCCCAGGTCGCGGGGCAGCGTCCGGCCCTCACCGATGACGTCGCGCACGGCCGTCTCAACGCTCTCCGCGGCGCGCGTCTCGCCCAGGTGGCGCAGCATCAACGCGGCCGACAGGATCAGCGCGGTCGGATTTGCCACGTCCTGGCCGGCGTACTTGGGCGCCGAGCCGTGGACCGGCTCGAAGACCGCCGCATGGGTGCCGATGTTGGCGCCCGGCGCCACGCCCAGCCCGCCCACCAGCCCGGCGGCCAGGTCGCTGACGATGTCGCCATAGAGATTGGGCAGCACCAGCACGTCGTACAGCTCGGGCTTCTGGACCAGCTGCATGCACATGTTGTCGACGATGCGGTCCTCGAACTCGATGCGCCCCTCGTACTCCGCGGCGACGGTCCTACAGGCCTCCAGGAAGAGCCCGTCGGACAGCTTCATGATGTTGGCCTTGTGCACGGCCGTGACCTTGCGCCGGCCGTTGGCCACGGCGTACTCGAAGGCGAAGCGCGCGATCCGCTCGGACGCGCCGCGCGTGATGATCTTGATGCTCTCCGCCGCGTCAGGTCCAACGCGGTGCTCGATGCCGGCGTAGAGGTCCTCCGTGTTCTCGCGCACGATGACCAGGTCGACGTCCTCGTAGCGGCTGGGGATGCCGCGCATCGAACGCGCCGGGCGCAGATTAGCGTACAGGTCGAGCGCCTGGCGAAGGGTCACGTTGACCGACCGGAAGCCCTCCCCCACCGGCGTGGTGATGGGGCCCTTGAGGGCCACCCGCGTACGACGGATGGAGTCGAGCACTTCGTCGGGAAGCGGCGTGCCGTGGCGCGCCAGCTGCGCCTCGCCTGCCTCGACGCGCTGCCAGTCGAAGTCGAGGCCGGTGGCGCTCAGCACCGCCACGGCCGCCTCGGCCAGCTCGGGCCCGATCCCATCGCCCGGTATCAGCGTGACGGCGTAGCTCACCCTGGCCTGTGCACCTCTCTGAGTGACGCCGCGGCGGGGAGTACGCGTGTCGCGCGGACGTCGCCCACAGTTTAGGTCCCGCAGCCGATCGAGGGTGTGACCCTCACGCAGGGGCGGCCGACCGAGCCACCGGCGGGATGGCGGCGGCAACCGGCCCGACCACGAAGTAGGTGGGCAGGCCGCCCAGCCCGCGTAACTGCGTCTCACCGCGCAGCTCGCAGGCGAAGTGGTCGCGCACCAGCATGGACTCGGCCGGGCAGGCCATGCTGCTCCAGCCGGCTGGCCATATTGATCGTGGCCCCCCACAGATCGAACGCGAACTTCTGCTTGCCGATGACGCCACCGGCAGCCGGACCGCTGTGCACACCGATGCGCACGCTCAGCTCGTGCCAGCGGCGAGCGCGCCCGGCAACCTCGGCGTGCATGGCCAGGCCCAGGTCGACGACGCGCACGGCGTGATCGCTGTCCGGATCGGCCAGTCCGCCGGCCGCCATGTAGGCGTCGCCGATGGTCTTGATCTTCTCCAGCCGGCACTCGGCCACCAGGTCGTCGAAGCTACTGAACAAGTCGCTCAACAGGGCAATGACATCCGCTGCGGAGAGTCGGGCGGCCAGCGCCGTGAAGCCGATGACGTCGGCGAACAGAACGCTCACCGAAGGGTACTCGTCGGCGATCGTGGTCTCGCCCTCGCGCAAGCGGGCCACGATGCGCGCAGGGAGCACGTTGAGTAGCACCTGTTCCGTCTTGTCCTTCTCCTGGCGCAGCTCTTCCGACTGGCGGTGGATGACGCGCTGCTGGAAGAAGACGCTGCGCCGCGACTTCTCGATCAGGCGCAATGCGATGAGCGTGCCCACGCTCATGGCCACGAAGATGAACACGTCGATGGTCAAGTTGGCCGGGTAGCTGAAGGCGAAGTAGAAGAAGCCGCCGCCGAGCACGACCGTACGCAGCGCGGCGTAGATGAAACGCGTGCGGGCCACGAAGGCGTAGGCGAAGAAGAGCATGATCACGCTGACCGCGTAACCCGGGAAGAAGCCGATCAGCGCCGCCAGCGTCAGCACGACCAGCCCGTTAACCGACGTGAGCAGCGAGAGCAGCGCGTGCTGGCGATCGAGCGTCGTGGCCCACTTGCCGGCCACCGCGCAGGCCAGGCTGAGCAGGGACATCGTCGAGCGACAGCGGCACCGCCACTTCTGCCGAAAGGCCGGTGCCACTCGTCAGCAGCGTCGCCGCGATGGCCCATAGGACCGCCGAGGAACCGGCCGTGACGACGAAGCCCGCACGTCCCTCGCGGCCCGCCTCGCGCTGGTACTCGGACTCCAGTTGCGCATCCAGGAAGCGCAGCGAGAGCGGATGCATCTGCCCCTCCGGGCCTGTCGCCTGCACGGTAGAGGGCATTCTAGCGATGGGCTGCGCTATCCTTGGCTGGCCCTTCCCCAGCACAGCGGACGCCGTATGAAGCTGCAGGAATACCACGCCAAGAAGCTGCTCCTCGAGCAGGGCCTGCCCGTGCCGGAGTTCAGCGTGGCGCACACTCCCGCCGAAGCGGGCCAGGCTGCCCACACTTACTTCACCACGGGCGCCGGCCGGGTGGTGATCAAGGCGCAGGTGCTGGCCGGCGGCAGGGGCAAGGCGGGCGGCGTAAAGCTGGCTGCCGATCCGGAGGAGGTCGAGCAGGTGGCCGGCCAGATCCTGGGCATGGACATCAAGGGCATCACCGTGCGCCGAGTCCTCGTCGCGCCTGCCGCCGAGATCGCCCGCGAGTACTACCTGTCGTGCGTGCTGGATCGCGCTGCGCGCAATGTGCTGTTCATGGGTTCGGCGCAGGGCGGCGTGGAGATCGAGCAGGTGGCCGACGAGGACCCCGACGCCATCAGCTACATCCATGCTCACCCGCACCTTGGGCTGCTGGACTACCAGGCCCGCCTGCTGGGCTTCGAGATGGGCCTGGGCGGAGCGCACCTGCGGGAGTTCGCACGGATCGCCAAGGGCCTCTACCGGACGATGATCGCCAACGATGCGGACCTGGTCGAGATCAACCCGCTGGCCGTCGTGCGCGACCACCTGCCCGATGCGACGGCCCGCGAGTCGCTCCAGTGCCTCGACGCCAAGATCACCATCGACGACTCAGCGCTCGAGCGCCACCCCGAGCTGGAGGCCATGCGCGACCTCGATGAGGAGGACCCCGTCGACGTCGCCGCGCGCGAGCAGGGCCTGTCATTCATCAGGCTCGACGGCAGCATCGGCTGCATGGTCAACGGCGCCGGGCTGGCCATGACCACGATGGACCTCATCAAGCGGGCCGGCGGCGAGCCGGCGAACTTCCTCGACATCGGCGGCGGGGCCAAGGCCGACAAGGTTGCCGCGGCCATGCGCCTGATCCTCGCCGATGAGCACGTGCGCGCGATCCTGGTCAACATCTTCGGCGGCATAGCGCGCGGCGACGAGGTGGCCCACGGCCTGGTCGAGGCACGCGCCCAGCAGGAGCGCCACGTGCCCATGGTGGTGCGCATAGTGGGCACCAACGCGCAGGAGGCGGCGCGCATCCTGGCCGAGGCCGGCGACCCGGACGTGCAGACGGCAGCCACCCTGGACGAGGCAGTCGAACGCGTCGTCGCCGTGGCCGGCGCGGCAGGTGCCCCTGCATGAGCATCCTGGTAGGCAGCGACACGCGCCTGCTGGTGCAGGGAATCACCGGCCGTGAAGGCGTCTTCCACGCTCAGCAGATGCAGGACTACGGCACGAACATTGTGGCCGGCGTCACCCCGGGTAAGGGCGGGCAGAGAGTCCTCGAGCGGCCGGTGCCGGTCTTCGACACCTGCTGGCGGGCGGTGCAGGAGACGGGCGCCAACACCAGCGTCATCTACGTGCCCGCGGCGGGCGCGGCGGATGCAGTGCTGGAGGCCGCGGGGGCCGGCCTCAAGACGATCTTCTGCATTACCGAGCACATCCCCGTGCACGACATGCTCAAGGTGGTCCACGTCGTCGAGGCGGCCGGCGCGCGGCTGGTAGGGCCCAACTGCCCGGGCGCCACGTCGCCGGGCAAGGCCAAGGTGGGCATCATCCCGGGCAACATCCACCTGTCGGGCCGAGTGGGGCTGGTCAGCCGCTCGGGAACGCTGACCTACGAGGTGGTCGAGGCGCTGACCGAGGCCGGCATCGGACAGTCCACCTGCGTGGGCATCGGCGGGGACCCCATCACCGGCTCGAACTTCATCGACATCCTGGGTCTCTTCCGCGACGACCCGGAGACGGAGGCGGTGGTGTTGATGGGCGAGATCGGCGGCGACGCCGAGGAGCGCGCGGCCGCGTGGATCGCTGACAACATGCAGGGCGTCCCGATGGTCGCCTTCATCGCTGGTCGCACCGCACCGCCGGGCCGGCGCATGGGCCACGCCGGCGCCATCATCAGCGGCAACAGCGGCACGGCGGAGAGCAAGGTGCGGGCACTCGAGGAGGCCGGCGTGCGCGTCGCCGAGACGCCGAGCCAGATCCCCCAGCTACTCGTCGACGCGGGTGTCAAGCCCAGCTGATCGGGCCGTGGTCAGCCGCCCGCGGTGCTGACCGGCGGCTGCTCAACCTCCTCTTGTGCACCTCCCTCTTTGCCCTGCGCAGCGGCCTCAGCCGGCTCGAGGAAGTTCTTCAGCGGACTGCCACCCCCGAGCTCATCCAGGATCTGCCGTGCGCGGGCTACGGCCACCCGGGTGTCCGGGTCGTCGCCTCCCAGCGCGTGGACCATGTCAATCGCGACGAGCACCTCGTCGAGTACGAGGCCAAGCTCACGCAGCTCGCGCAGGATGTCGCGGTAATTGGCTCGGGCTTCGACGTGACGCCCGCCTAGAGCGCCTACGCCCGCGTGGAGTGCTCGCGTGACGGTGTCGAGCGCCGAACCATGCTGACCCATAGCCTCGAGGCACTCGATTGCCCGTCGGGCTGCCTTCGCGTCCGACTGCCATAGTGCGACGTGGGCAGCCATCGCGTAGGCATCGGCCGCCACGAGCACAGAGGACTCCGCGTAGCGGATCCACCGCTCGTATGCCTCGGGAAACCTGCCGCCCGTAAGGCTGTGCCAAGCGACTGCCTCGGCATGCATGCTTTCAGCATCTTTGCCACCCAGGTCGCGGGCAGCAACCTCCATATAGGCAAGATCGTCGCCGGCGTCGACGCCTGATAGCAGGCTGAGCACTATCCGCGTACCCGTCACCACGATCCAGTCGATCGGATCCAGTCTGCGTTTCAGCACCGCGTCGAGCTCGTCGAGCGCGGCCCGCCATTCGCCGATTCGCAAGGCCGCCTCAGCAAAGTTCGTGGACAGGATCGGGTTGTTGGACCGACCCATATGCCGCAGCAGTGACATGCCCTTGCGCGCGACCTCCACGCTGGTGCGCGGATCGAGCGCAATCATGGTGGCGCTCGCGTTCACGGCCGCGCGGTGGATCGAATCGGCGAGCCCAAGCTTCTCGGCCAAGGCCAGCGCAGTCATGATGAGTCCTGTTCCTTCGTGGAGACGCCCCATGTTGGACAGCGCGGAACCCTTGGTGGTCAGCGTGTCGGTGACGATTGGCAGCAGGTTGGCGTGCTCGGCGGCGGCGAGCACCCTGTCCGCCACCGCCACTGCGCGGTCCGTCTGATCGAGGAAGAAATATGCCCGTGCCATCTGACCGCCGAGCTCCACCTTCGCCGGCTCATCGAGGTCGCCCGCGGCCTGGTAGGCGGGCTCGAGCACCTCGATTGCTTCGGGCGTTCGGTACGCGTTGAGGAGCACGCGGCCCAGCGTGGCCGTCGCGTGAGCGATCGAGCTGGGGTCGCCCTGCTCGGTCTCGAAACTCAATGCCTGGCGCGCGCGCTTTTCGGCCTCATCGTGCCTGCCGGCGGTCGTCGCGGCCACGGCGCCGCGCAACAGCAGGTCGACACGCTCGACCAGCTCGGAGCTAACGGTGAGTGCCTGGTCGTAGAAAGACATGGCCTGCTCATGTGAGCCAAGCTGGACGGCTCGGTCCCCGGCAGCCTTGAGCGCGATCCGCGCCTGAACGGCCAGCGCGTCGGCCTCGGGTCCGGGCATGCTGCTGCGGAACGCGGCAAGGTAGTGAGCAGCGAGGATTCCGGCGATCTCCTCCTCGCCGAGCGACTCGAACCAGCGCGCCGCGGCCAGGTGTTTCGCGCGCCGCTCGGCTTTGGCCAGCGTGTTGTAGGCCACCTCGCGGATGAGTGCCTGGACAAAGCCGTACTGACCGTGTTCGGGTGACGTGGGATCGACCCGGTACGTCAGGACCTCTCGCCGTACCAGGCCGCGCAGTCGCGATTCCAGCTCCGACAGCTCCCGACCGGTTATGTTCGCCAATGAGACCGGCGTGAAGGTGTGGCCCAGGACGGAGGCGTCCTGCAGCAGGCTGCGGTCGGTCGGGTCGAGCGCATCGAGACGTGCCGAGATCAGGCCCTGCAGCGTCTCCGGCACGGCGATGTCGCCAAGGTCACCGACTGGCCGGTAGCTGCCGTCGGCTTGGACCAGCTTGCCGTCGGCGACCAATACGCGCACGAGCTCGACTGCATATAAGGGGATACCTTCGGCTCGGGACACGATGGCCTCACTGGTCTTCTCCGGCAGCCCCGGCACCAAGCCGGCGAGCAGCTGACGCATCTGCCCGTCGTCGAGCGGTCCAAGGGTTATGGCGCTGAAGTTGCGCTTGCCGGCACCCCAATCGGGGCGGCGCTCGAGAAGCTCCGGGCGGGCGAGGGTCACGATATAGATGGGCAGGTCGCGCGACCACTCCAGCAGATGATCGATGAAGTCGAGCAGGCCGGAGTCGGCCCAGTGCAGATCCTCGAAGACCATCGTCACCGGGTCGCGCGCCGCGATGCGCTCGAAGAAGGTGCGCCAGGCGGCGAAGAGCGACTCCCGCCCGCCCGGCGGAGGCTCACTAACGCCCAGGAGAGCGAGCAGCGCCTGCTCCACCCAGCGCCTTTCTGCTTGATCCGGAATCCACTCCTCAACCGACTCCGCCACCTTCTCGCGCGTGGTCTGCTCGTCATCGCCCTCGGTCAGCCTGACGCGGGAGCGGACCATTTCACCGAGCGCCCAGAACGTGATGCCTTCGCCGTAGGCCGGTGAGCGCCCGGCGTGGTAGCGGATCGTCTCCAGGACGCCATCGAGATATTTCAGGAACTCCCACGCCAGGCGGCTCTTTCCGATGCCGGCGACACCGACCACCGAGACGAGCCTCGCCCGCCGCTCACGACTGGTCGCGTGGAGCATGTCCTTCAACAGGCGCAGCTCCGCCTCGCGACCGACGAACGGCGCCTCCAGCCCTTCGGCGCGGTTGCGACCACCACGCTCGGCAACGACGCGCAGAGCCTTCCAGGCTGGCACCGAGGCATTCTTGCCCTTCAGCGTCTGCTCGCCGGCAGGCTCGAAGGTGATGGCCTGACTGGACGAGCGGTACGTCGCTTCGCCGACGAGTACGACGCCTGCCGGCGCTACGCTCTGCAGCCGACTTGCCGTGTTGACCAGGTCGCCCGCCACCATGCCCTGATCGGTCGCGCCGAGAGTCACAACGGCCTCGCCGGTCAACACTCCGGCGCGGGCCTGGATCATCGGCGCCACGGATCCCACCTCGGCCACGAGGTCGAGCGCCGCGCGAACGGCTCGTTCAGCATCGTTCTCGCGAGCGACGGCGGCGCCCCATACGGCCATCACCGCGTCGCCGATGAACTTCTCGACTGTTCCGCCGTAACGCTGGACGATCTCGCGGGCCAGCTCGAAATAGCGCGACAACGTCTCGCGCACGTCTTCTGCATCGTGCTCCTCGGCGAACGGCGTGAAGCCGACGAGGTCGGCGAACAGAACCGTTACCAGGCGCCGCTCGGCGACCGGTTCGGGAGCGTCGGTCGCCGACGCGGGCACGACTGGGCGGGCAGCCTCGGACTTCGCGACCGATGTGCCGCACTCGCTGCAGAAGCGGGCGCCGTCCTTCAGCGGGCTGCCGCAATTCGTGCAGGTCAGCCCGAGTCGCGCACCGCAGCTGAGACAGAACTTGCTGCCGAGGTCGTTTGCAACCCCGCATGACGGGCAGTTCACCGTGCGAATGTAAACGATCAGCAGTCCAATTCCCACGTTCGGCCCGGGGCATATGCATGCCCCGGACGTCAGGGTCGGCTCTTTCCGCCGCTGCGCATGGGCTAACCTGCTGCCGTCGCAGGGCGCATGGAGGGTCGCGGCACGTGTCTTTCACCGGTTCGAGCATGGGCCGCCATGCGTCCTTCCGGCTGATCGTGACGGGCTTCATCGAGCTCGGCCTGGCAGTCGTCTTCCTCGTTCTCGGGCTGATCGTCCCCTTCGCCGACTTCGGCCTGTACCTGACCGCCGCGGTCCTGGCCTCCGTCGGCATCGGCTGCCTGCTGTTCGGCCTGCGCCTGCGCCGCTCGGTCGCGGCCACCGAGCGCCTACTGGCCAGCGGGCTGGAGGGGCGGGCGACAGTCACCGGCCTGACCCAGACCGGTATGTACCTCAACGAGAACCCGCAGGTGACGATGGACCTGTCGGTCGAGCTGCCCGGCCGGACGCCTTATCCGGCACAGCGCAAGGAGTTCGTGCCGCTGATCCTGCTCGGCCGGCTCAGCTCCGGCGCGCCGCTGCCGGCGTCAGGCCCCGCTCGATCGCACCATCGGCGCGCCCTCGTCCACCTGCGGCAGCGGCTTCGTCTCCCAAGCCGCGAGAGGGCCTTCCTCGAGAGCGGCGAGCAACGGACCGCCGCCCACCTCCTCGAGGAACTGGCGGGCTCGCTTGACGGCGGCCTCCACGTCGGGCTGATCGGCGGGCAGGTGAACCCGCATCCCGATTGCCGTCATCACCTCGTCCAGGCGCAGGCCCATATCGCTGTATCCCCGCAGGACGTCTCGATAGATCGGTAGTGCCTCTGCCGGCCGGTGGTCGAGTAGCAGCACGCCGGCTTGAAGCTCGCGGCGGATGAGATCCAGCGCCGGGCCGTGCAGGCCAGTACCAGCCAGAATCTCCACGGCCTCGCGTGCCCGCTGCAGGTCGCCCAGCCTGATCGCGCAGCGAGCGGCCATGGTCGAAGCGTCGGGCGCGTTGAGCGCCGAACCGCGGGCCATCGCGATCCAGTGGCCGTACGACTCATCGAGCTGGCCATCTACCAGCGTCTGCCACCCGCGCAGGTTGTGCATGGTCACTTC
>DATKBB010000037.1:0-2861 GCA_035514295.1 Candidatus Limnocylindria bacterium
CGGTGAGCGGACGCTCTTCTGGGACGAGGCCTATCACGTGCAGCTCGTCCTGCTGCCATCGACCACAGAGATGCTTGGCGCAATCCTCGCCAACCCGCCCAGCGATCCGCTCTACGCCCTGCTGCTGCGCGCATGGGCGGCTTTCGCCGGAACGACAGATCAGGTCATCCGGTTGCCCTCGGTTCTCGCCGGCGCAGCGACCGCGCCCGCGGCGGCCTGGCTGGGCTGGGAGCTGACGCTCAGCCGACGCGTGGCGCTGGCCTCGGCAATCCTGGTCGCGATCGCCCCGTACGCGGTCGAGTTCGGCCAGGAGGCGTCGCCGTACGCCTTTGCGACGCTGTTGACGACGCTGGCTCTCGCTGCACTGTGGCGCTGGCGACGGACCGGGCGAAGGCTGGACGGCGCCCTGGCCGTGGTCGTGTCGATCGTCGCCGTCTACAGCCACTACGTCGTTCCGGTCGTGCTCACGCTCGTAGCCTTCACATCTCTGTCGCCGCTCGGCGGTCCACGGCAGGTGTCGGCGCGTGCGATGGCCGTGGCTGCGGGAAACGTTCTGCTCGCCTGGTTGCCGTGGCTGGTGCCGATGCTCATGTCCTGGTTCTCCACGGACGCGCGCACTGCCCTGGCCCACACGGCGACTCCGCAGGAACTGCTGGGGGCGCTGAGCCAGTACGCCAGCGGCACCGGCGCCCTGATCGAGCGCATTCGTCCGCTGCAGTTGCTGGGTATCGCCGCTGCTGGCCTACTCGTGGCGCGTGGCTGGCTGGTCGGCGGCAGGCCGGGGCTCGGCGGCCTGCGCGTCGTCGTGCTGGTTGCCGTCGCCCTCTTCGTTGGCCCGTGGCTCGCCTCGGTCATCACCGGCCATTGGCTCTTCGTCGCCCACCTTATGCTGTTCACGCTGCCTGCCGTGGGCGTCGTTCTCGTCAGCGGCTGGCTCGCTCCGAGCGAGGGGCCGGCCACTACCGGCGCGGCCGGGCGCCAGCCACACTATCGGCGCTGGCTGATCAGCCGCCCTGCCAGCCTGGCTGCGGCCGGCCTGCTCGTGGCGCAGATCGGCGGGCTGGCCGTGAATGCCATCGACCCGCCGCACGGCGGCGACGGCTCGCGCGATCTGGCCTACGTGCTACGCGCAGAGGTGGCCACCGGCGAGCCCGTGTTCATCGCTCCTGCCGAGCTTCAACCCATCCTCATGCAGTACTGGGACGGGCCGCTCTACGGCCTGCCAGCGGATCTCGACCTGCGACGCCTCTATTCGGTCGAGGACCAGTCCGTCGCTTTCGAGCGCAGCATCGACCGCTTCAGCGAGATCGCGAGTGGCGCATCACGGGTGTGGCTCGTTTATGAGCCGGCGCGCGAGGGTGATGCTCTCTTTGTAGCGTGGCTGCGCCAGCAGGCCGAGGTCATGCCACGCGCCAGCCAGCCATTCGGCGACCTTTACGAAGTGCTGCTGCCGGAAACCTTTCCGTCGCGCAACTGAGCCGTCCGACGCCAAACCATTACCCCGCCGGGGCGTAGTCCTCCGGATCGACGCCCAGCCTGGCGAACAGGCTCGTCCACCCGGTGTGGAAACGATGGCGGTCGAATCGCTCCGCCTGGGCGCGCAGCGTGGCCGTCTCGAAGGAGGTCGCATCCAGCCGCTCCAACGCCTCTATCAGGCCGCTGGCCGACTGGCGGTCGAACAGTATGCCGGTGACACCGTCCTCGACGGTCTCGGTCGCCCCGCCGCGGCCGTAGGCGACGACGGGCTTGCCGCTCGCCATCGCCTCCAGCGGCGCGATCCCGAAGTCCTCCTCGCCCGGCAGCACGTACGCGTGGCAGCCGGCGAACAGCTCGATCAGCTCATCGCGCGACACGTGTCCGGTGAACCTGACGGTCGGCCCGGCGATCGCCTCGAGCCGGGCCCGTTCGGGCCCGTCGCCGACCACGACCAACTCGCGCCCGAGCGCGCTGGCCGCCTCTACGGCGACGTCCAGGCGGCGGTATGCAACCAGCCGCGCGGCGACCAGGAGGTATCCGTCGTCGCGGGTCGAGACACTGAACTCGGAGACGTCCACCGGCGGGTAGATGACTTCGGCGTTTTGCTTCCAGCGGGCGTGTATTCGATCGCGGACCGTCTCAGAGATGGCCACCAGCACGTCCGGGGATCGAGCCGTCCTCACGTCCCATGCCAGCAGCGGCGCGCGCAGAGCGCGCGCCGCCACACGAGTAGGCAACGAATAGCTCGACTCGCGCAGGTAGGCGTCGAGGTCCCACGCGTAGCGCATGGGCGTGTAGACGTAGCTCACGTGCAGTGCGCTGCGCGACGTTCGCACCGCCTTGGCGAAGGCGACCGAGCTGCTGACGACCAGCCGCGCGTGGCGCAGGTCGAGGGTCGAGAAATAGAGCGGATACAGCGGCAGCAGCGCACGGAACCTGCGGCCGCCCATCACCCGCTGAAGCGGCCAGCGGTGGACTCGGCGCGGATCGAGACGCCCGGCAAAGGTCGAATCGTCGAAGAAAGTCGTGTAGACGTTCGCACCGGGCAGCAGCCGCGCCAGCTCGAGAGCGCAACGCTCAGCGCCGCCGTCCTGGACGAAGAAGTCGTGGGCGATGGCGACGTGCGAATCGATCGGTCGTTCCTTTGTTCGGACAGTGAGCGAGGGGCCCCTGGGGAAGCCTCGGGTCTCAGTCGGATGCCAAGTCTAGGTTGATCGTGGGGCGCGATCGCGAAACGCCAGCAGCACCCAGCCGATGCCGCCCAGCGCGAGGAGGGTCAGCGCCGACTCAGCGATGACCGTCGCGATGGCGGCCCCGGACGCGCCCAGCGACGGGATGAGAACGAGGTTGAGGACGACGTTTGCGGCGAGGGCGCCGACCATGGC
>DATKBB010000038.1:0-52975 GCA_035514295.1 Candidatus Limnocylindria bacterium
GTCATGCGCGCGGGCCGGCTGGCTGCCGAGCTTGGGCCGGCCGAGATGAGTGAGCAGGCAATCCTCAAAGCTGCTTTCGAGACCCAGGCTGAGGCCGGCGGGAGCGCGGGCGACGTGCCGGCGGTACAGGCATGACCATGGCCGCCGCGACCGCACGACTTCGTCGCCTGCGTGGCACGGACCTGCGCGCGGCAGCCATCGTGCTGCCGTTCCTGCTCTTGTTTGTGGCGCTGGCCGTGGCCAGCCCGCCGTTCCTGACCACCACCAACCTGCTCAACCTGCTCGACCAGCAGTCACACATCCTGATCATCGCCGCGGCCGGCACGCTGGTGCTGGTGGCCGGCGGAATCGACTTGTCGGTGGGCGCGGTCGCCGCCCTGTCGGCGGTGGTGGCGGCGACGGTGACGCTGGCTGCCGGGCCGGTCGTCGGCATTGCCGCCGGCCTGGGCGTGGGGCTCGTGGCCGGCCTGGCCAACGGGTTCATCGTCACGTTCTTCCGCATCAACTCCCTGATCGCCACCCTGGCCATGTCGTTCGTGCTGGCCGGCCTGGCCAGCCTGGTCACCGGCGGCAACCTGCTTGTGCTCTTCGATCACCCGGGCTTCGGGGCCGTTTCGCGCACGGACATCCTGGGCGTACGCTCGTCGACCTGGCTGATGCTGCTGGCCGTCCTTATCATCGGTGTCATCCTCGCGCGCACCACCGCCGGCCGCTACATGTATGCGGTCGGCGGCAACTCGGAGGCCGCCTCGCTGGCCGGAGTGCCGGTCCGACGCGTGCGCCTGGCCACCTTCGTGCTGAGCGGGGGCGCGGCCGGGCTGGGCGGCGTGATCATCGCGTCGCGCACGCTCAGCGCACAGGCCACGTCGGGCCAAGAGCTGGCCTTCACCGTGCTGGCCGGGATCGTGGTGGGCGGGACGAGCATCGCCGGCGGCGAGGGCGCGGTCTGGCGCACGGTCGTGGGCATCCTGTTCATCGCGCTGATCGGCAACGGCTTCAACCTGCTGGGGCTGGACCCGCTCTACCGCCAGATCGCGCTGGGCGTGATCATCCTGCTGGCCGTGGGCCTGGACGCCGCGCTCCGCTCGGGGCGTCGCTGAGGATTAGCCCCCACGGCCCCGGTCGTCTGGCCGCCTCCCAGCCACCTTGGTTTACGCCTCCGAATGTGCCTCACAGTCACATAGCGGGCACTTGCCGGGCTCAACCTGCCTGATCAGGGCACGACCGCGACCAGCGGACGGCTTGGCTGTGCGTACTTGACCACGCAGAGGGCGCCCGGCGACGCGAGCACGACCGTCGACCACGACGCTAGAGGGCTCCATACGCCGCTAATGTGCGTCACAGGCACATTCCCCAAGGGAAGCGATCGTCGCCAGCGCGGCAGGGGCGTCTCCCCAGGCAGGAAACGATTCACCTCCAGCCGACGCCATACCATGTGAGCGCGGCCAGATGTGTCGCGCCGCGGAGGGCCAACCGTGGACCAGCGGACGCTCGTGGAACGCGCACGTGGAGGCGATCGCGACGCCTTCGCCGTGCTCGCCCGGGCCGCCGCAGCGCGACTGGACGCGGCCGCTCGCCTGATCCTTCGGGACCGCGAGCTCGCGCGAGACGCGGTCCAGGAGGCGCTCATCAGAGCCTGGCGCGACCTGCCCGGACTGCGCGATCCGGAGCGCTTCGACGCCTGGCTGCACCGGCTGATCGTGCACGCGGCCATCGACGAGGTACGTCGTCGAGGACGGCGCGTGATCGAGGTAACGCTGAAACCAATCGACGTCCGATCTTCACAGGATGACATCGGCCGGCTGGTCGACCGCGATGAGCTCGACCAAGCCCTGAGCAATCTCACACCCGAGCATCGGGCGCTCGTCGTGCTGCATTACTACCTGGGCATGCCGCTACCTGATGCTGCCGCTTCGCTCGGCATCAGCCTCGGCGCCGCGAAGTCGCGACTGCACCGGGCAATTGGCGCCATGCGCCAGTCGTTCAGCGGAGGTCGGCCATGAGCGCACTCGACCGCTTCGATCGCGATTTCGCGCAGGCCCTGGCGGACCTGGCTGAGCCGCGCACCCCTGATTACCTGGACGATGTCATCGAGCGAGCCGTGAGCCGACCGCAGCGGCCCGCGTGGACGTTCTCTGGATGGTGGCTCCCAACGGGCGTACTGGCTCGCAGGCCGGCTCTCGTGCCGGCTCTGCCGCGGCGAACGATCGGATTGTTCATCATCATGGCCCTGCTGCTGGCGGCACTGTTCGCCATCGGCCTCGGCGCGTTGCTGCAGCGCACGCCACCGCCCAGCATCGTCCACGGCGAGTTCACTGTGACGGGACCGCTGACCGTCGATGCCGGGCGCGAGATCAGTGTCATGTCATCGGCGGCCCTGCCCGACGATCGGATTCTGGTCATCGGCACGAGCCTGATTAGAACCAGTGGGTCTTTCGGCGAGCGCCCGTGGGCTGCCATTTACGAACCGCGCGCGGGGACCTTCGCCGAAACCGGCGCGCCGAGCATCGTTCGCTCGCTTTCGACACTCACTGCGCTGAAGGACGGCCGAGTGCTGCTGGCTGGTAGTTCTCTGCACCTCGAGATGTTCCCGGATCCGGAGCAGGCCGACCCTGCGTCGGCCGAGATCTGGGATCCGGCGAGCGGTCGATTCGAGCGCACGGGACAGATGTCGGTCGGTAGGTACGGGCACACGGCGACACTGCTGCGTGACGGCCGAGTGTTGGTCGCCGGCGGTGACCCGGTCGACGCCACGGAGGGGATCCGAGCCACCGCTGAACTGTACGACCCACAGACTGGTGCATGGCGGGAAGTCGGCGGCATGATCGAGCCGGAGCGCATCTACGCCGCGGCGGCGCAGCTGGCCGACGGGCGCGTCCTGCTGACCGGCGGCCTCACGGGTGACGAGCTGAGCAGCACCGCCGAGCTCTTCGATCCATCCAGCCAGACGTTCAGCGCTGTGGGTCGGATGGCCGTCGGCCGTGCCGAGCACACCGCAACAACCCTCGCCGACGGTCGGGTCCTCGTCACCGGCGGTGTGCGGCTCAGCTCGTCGGGCACGCTCGACGGCGATGCAACCTCCACGGCCGAGCTCTTCGATCCAGCGACGGGCGCGTTCGAGTCTGCCGGTCCGATGACGACCGAGCGTACGCAGCATGCCGCTGTCCGAGTCGGTGATCGCGTGCTCATCGTGGGTGGCCAGAACATCGACGGATCGCCGCGGACCGCGGAGTTGTTCGATCCCGCAACCAGCAGCTTCCTGGCGGCCGGCCGCGCGCCGACCGGCGGCCCGGATACGGCAGCGTCGATCCTGCCGAACGGCAATGTCCTCGCGATGGCCGGAACGACAGCTCCCGTGCTGTGGGCAGCCGCTGATGTGGCGGCACACGATCCCGGCGTGTGGGCACCGGCTGGACGCGGTTTCTCGGGCGTCGAGTGGCCTACGCTGCGCGACGGGCAGACGGCAACTGCCCTGGGCGATGGCCGCGTCCTGATCGCCGGCGGCAGCGACATCCGGTCCGGAGAACCGACGGCGGCTGCACAGCTGTTCGATCCACAAAGCGGGGCGACGACCGCCATTCAGATGCAGCTGGCGCACTCCGATCACGCCGCCGTCCGCCTCGGCGATGGCCGCGTCCTCATCGTCGGAAACAACGGGGCCGAGCTGTTCGATCCGGCGACGGAGGCATTCCAAGCGACTGACGCGCCCCCCTTCCCGTCAGGCGGGCGTGGCTGGTCTCCAACGAGCGATGTGACCCATGCAGTGGTGCTGGCCGATGGGCGGGTGTTGGTGCTTGGTCGCTCTGGCCCGGCATCAGTGGTACCGGGCTACCCGGAACGGATCCCCGCGATCTACGACCCGGTGACCGGAACCTTCTCAGGCGCATCCGATATCGAATGCGAAACGCGCGGTGCGCCGGTACGCATGCTCGATGATCGCGTCTTCGTGCCCTGCGGCAACGCGAGCAACCAGGCCATCGTGTACGACCCGACGGGCGCGAGTCCGATCGTGATCCCGGGCCGGGCTGGCTGGACGAACGCGGCTCCGCTGGCGTCGGGTGGAGTGCTGGTCACGAGCGACAGCGGCACTGCCGCGATTTTCGACCCGCGGTCCATGTCGTTTGTGGCGACGCAGTCTTCGCCGATGGCGCGCGCAGGCGCCGTGGCTCACCCATTGGCCGATGGGCGCGTCCTGATCGTAGGCGGGGCGGATCTCGGCGACTGGACTCCCCTCCGCGCTGCCGAGTTGTACGACCCATCGAGTGGCCTGTTCGTGGATGTCGGACCGATGGTCGACAGCCGCTTCGTGGCGGCCGTCGACGAGCTGGCCGATGGGCGTGTCTTCATCGTTGGGGGCAGCCGCAGGTCTCCGGATCGGACGGATCCAACGCCGAGCGGCGCCGAGATATTCGATCCAACCCAGGTCCCCTGACGACGACCCCCAATGCACGTGAAAGAGTGCGCGGCCTAGCGTCGTCCGCTCACCGACCGTCTGGCGGAGCTGTTCCTGCCGGTGCGCAGAGATAGGGAGAACCGACATGGCGACTTTTCGAAGCAATGCATCGGAGCCGAGATGGTACGGTCGCCGAGCACGCCTCACGGCGCAGACGATGGCGTTGTCGCTCATCATCGCCGGCTGTACCGGCTCGGCGCCGGGACCCGGGCTGTCGGCGCCACCACGCCCCAGATCCGCGCCGACGACGTCGTCACCGCCTGTGCCGCCAGCCTCCACGCCCACGGTGAGCCCGCGGAGCACCGTGGTGGCACCCGTCCCGACTGGGACGCCGACAGCCTCGCACGAGGCGTGCCCGGCCGCAGACCCGGTTGCGACCGGCGAGTCTGAGGAGTGGCTTGTGTTCCAGTCGCTGACGCACCAGTTCGGGCCCGAGCGATGCGACGACGGCGTGGACCACGACGACACGATCTACCTGGTGCGGCCTGATGGCACAGGGCTCCACCGACTCGTGCCCGACGAGTGGGCAGGCTCGGAAATCCGGCCGACGTGGTCGCCGGATGGTGGCCGCATCGCGTTCGTGCGCGCGCGCCTGCCAAATGACCGCGGCGAGTTGTGGGTTATCAACGCCGACGGCACGGACGCCGAGCTGCTCTATACGTGCGTCGGTCCAAACGCTCCGGACACCGACTGCATTGCGATCGAGTATCCGGACTGGTCGCCAGACGGCAACGGCATCTACTTCGTTCGCGAGTCCAACCCGCCACCGGAGCCCGGCCCGCCGCTCACCTTCGAGATCGTGCGCTACGACCTCGCATCTGCAGAGGCCGGCCCGGTCCTGACTCGAGAGGACGGCATGTTACTCGAGCAGACGCGTCTCTCACCGGACGGTCAGCAGGTCGTCTACGTGCGCTTCCGCGCGGAGCTGGAGTCGGCGATCTTCGTGGCCGATCTGGCGACTGGCAAAGAGCGCCGGATCACGGACTGGAACATGCTGGTCGCCTATCCGGACTGGTCCGTGGACGACATGATCGTACTCAACACATACGACCTGCGGCATTTTCCAGACACGACCGAGGCAGTGAATCTCTACTCGATGGCTGCCGATGGATCCGATCTACGCCAACTCACCAACTACGGCCGGAACGACACACGCGCCGCCCAGCCGCGCTGGACGGCGGACGGGTCGGGCGTCGTTTACACGCTCGTCCACAGGCTCGCATCTGACCCATTCGGCGAGCGCAAGCTGGCATTCCTGTCCCTGTCCAGCGACTCGAATTTCATGGAGGGAACGGAAGTCGTCGGAACGCACCCTGAGTTGCGCCCGGTTGGTGAGCCGCGGTCGACTCCGTAGCATCGGCGTCCGACCCGCGGACGGCCCGAACCGCGACCCGTCGCCAGTGAGATGGCCATGATCCGACCCCAGATGGCAGCAACATCGGTTGCCGTCCTGGTGTTGGCATCGAGCTGCACCGGCGGCAATTCGACCACCTCCGAGCCGGCGCCAGCTGGTTCACTGACCGCCGCGCCCACGCCTACGCCGCCAGCACCCATCCCCGCCAGCATCACCATCTGCGACCGACGTACCGGAGCGGGCGAGTCGAGAAGCCGCACTTGCAGATTCTCGGCGACCACCTGAAACGATTCGAGAAGAGCGGTCGCCATACCAGATGAGCACTCGGCGATGACGCCCCGCCGGGCGCCGCGGCCCCGAACTTCAGGAGTTGACCGATGACGCGCTTACTAGTCATTGCGGTTGTTGTCTCCGCCGTAGCTGGCTGTGGCGGCAGCGCGCCGACCGCCACGCAGACGGCGCCACTCTCGTCGCCGGTCGCCGCGGCGACCGCAACACCGGCGGCACCTACCACGTTTGCCGATTCCACCGCTGCAGCCTCACCAACGGCGTCTGCGGGTTCGACACCTGAACCTACCCCTTCCGTAACACCAGTCACGACGGTGCCCGAAGGCGCAGTTCCTCCCTACGGCGTGGCCGCCAACGGCCTGATCGCTTACAGCGATGATGGCGACATCTACGTGCGAGACGTCGACACCGGCGAGGTAACGTTGCTCGTGGGCGGGCCGGAGACAGACGTTGGGCCTGCGTTCTCGCGCGACGGATCCGCGCTGGCCTTCATTCGTGTCGTGAGCGAACAACCCGAGGTCGTGACCGTCATGATCGCCAGCTCTGACGGGTCGCTCGTGTATGCCCAAATCGATTCGGAGCCCGCGGGCCAAATTCACTGGTTCGAGTGGTCGCCGGAAAGGAGGCCGCGTCTTGTTGTCGTCAACAACGCCGCCGGCGTGCCGCCACTGTCGATCGTCAAGGTCGGAGGCAGCCCTGAGCGCCGCACCATCGAGCTGCCGCTCGACGTGGGGCCGACTGACTGGCGGCCATGAAAAGACGAGCTGGTCTTCCTCGGCAGGCAGCCGGGCGCCGCACCGCGAGCCTTGGGCTTCTACGCTGTGGGCATAGATGGCTCAGGGCTGCGCGAGCTGGTGCCCCCTCCCGACTCGGGAACTCATCACGGCCCATTCAGCCTGTCGCATGATGGCCGGTTCCTGGCCTACACGTCCTCCAATAGCGGGGGACACGTGAGCAGCCACATTCTGGATCTCGACAGCGGTGAGACTCGCACCCTGGGCGGCTGGTTCAACCAAGCTTGGGCAACATTCTCGCCTGACGGCCGACGGCTCGCCCTGGTCCGTTATCCGGGCACGGGGGCGGCTGCCCAGGCGTTCATCGGCTCCGCCACAGGTGATGGCAGCGATGCCGTAGCCATCGGACCGGAAGTGCAGAACCAGCCGAATACGCCCGGGCTGCGGATTCAGTTCTCGCCAGACGGCACGTACCTCCTCATCGATCATGCCGCCGGCCAAGAGGCGTGGCTGGCCGACGTGGCCAGCGGTGACTATCAGAGCGTCGACCTTGGTGAGGATGAATGGGTCAGCTGGCAGCGGCGCGCTCCCTAAGCGTCTCTGTCGTCGGTGGACTCCCCGGCCACCCCACGCGCGAAACGATTCGTGAATAGCGGTCGCCATACCAGATGAGCACGTCCGAGTGTGCCACGGAGTCCTGCCTGACGTGCGCCGAGAAGACTGGAGCTGTCTGATCGTGAAAGCCTTGCATCTAGTGGCAGTAGCTGTCTCCGTCGTAGCTGGTTGTGCCGGTAGCCCTCCGATGGCCACTCAGCCCGCGTCAACGTCCTCGCCGATCGATACGGTGACGCCGTTGCCAACAGCAGCGGTCGCCTCGCCGGCGCCCACTCCAGCCGTGACGCCGCTCGCGTCTGCCGAACCTGCGCCGGTCCTATCTCCTAGCCCGGAGACCGGAGCGATCGAGGGCAAGTTCGACGTCGGCGGTCATGAGGTCTATCTGAACTGCCGTGGTACGGGCTCGCCGACCATCATCTACCTTCACGGGTGGTTCGAACAGCGTGGCGTGGATCCTCACAGCAATGGCCTCGGCATCCAGCGCCGGCTCCAGGATGACTACCGCGTCTGTCTGTACGACCGCCGCAATCTCGGCCGCAGTGACACAGTCGACGAAGTGCAGGACGCGAGCCACGTGATGAACGACCTGCACAATCTTCTTGCCGCAGCGGAGCTAAAGCCGCCCTACGTCCTGCTTGGTGCTTCCTTCGGTGGGCTGCTCTCATACGTGTACGCAAATACCTACCCTGACGAGGTCGTCGGGATGGTGTTGCTGGACGCCGGCTTCCCCGATGAAGTGTCACTCGAGCACCTGTTTGATTTTGAGGATCGGCAGGAAGCGCTGGCCGACGAGGACGCATCTAGCCTCGAGAGGATCGTGCACTTCGCCGTGTACCAGGAGGCGGCACAGTTCATCGGCAAAGAGCCAGCCATCCCGGTCACGTACTTCGCATCGCTGCAGGAGCCGTGGGACGTCAATGACTATGGGCTGGCCGAGTACGACGAGAAGATCCTCGATCTGCAGGCCGCGTACGTCGACCGCTTCTCGCCGGGCAAGCTGGTCTGGGTCGACGCCCCGCATTTCATGGAGCCCGCCATCCCCGATGAGATCGCCCATGCCGTCCGCGAGGTGATCGCCGAAGCACGATTGCAGGAGTGAGACCGATGACCGGTGTCTACCGAAGTCGATGCGTGCGCGTGAAGCGGAGGAACCCTCCGAGGTGGCACTTGGCCTCACGTCCGTAGTATTGCGCTGACGCCCGCGTCTGTGGGCCACCAGCGAGGGAGGACCGCCCGATGGGCAAGCTAGTCGTAGTCGAGTTCGTGACACTCGACGGGGTGATGCAGTCCCCAACCGATCCGAACGAGGATCGCAGCGGTGGTTTCGACAAGGGCGGCTGGCAGCGCCCGTACTTCGATGATGTGCTCGGTGAGGCAATGGTCCGCAGCCAACAGGAAGCCGGCGCATTTCTGTTTGGGCGCCGGACATACGAGAACTTCGCCGCCTACTGGCCCAACCAGCCCGCCGGTGCCCCGCTCGCCGAGAAGTTCAACGCGTTGCCTAAGTACGTCGTGTCGACCACTCTCGCCGACCCCCTGCCGTGGCAGAACTCGAGCCTCATATCGTCGGACGTCGGCCAGGAGTTGGGCCGGCTCAAGCTTGAGTTGGCCCGCGATATCCACTTGATCGGCAGTGGCGAACTCGTCCGGACAGTGATGCGTGAAGATCTTGTAGATGAGTATCGCTTGATGGTGCATCCGATCGTGCTGGGCGAGGGCAAACGGCTCTTCCGCGATGGCGATCCGCTCACCCGCGTCCAGCTGACTGCTTCCGCGGCCACCAGTACTGGCGTCTTGCTCGTAACGTACTCGCGAGCCGGCTAGCGAACGACCGCGCTAACCTCTGGCAGCCAAAGGTCGACTGGGAGCGGTACCCGTTGGCTCGGTGGCATACGTCGACCACATTCTTGCAGTCGACGATCAGGTCGACGCCGTTGACCGCGGGGCCGAGATGACCCAGGTTTGCATGGTCGTGTGCGGCGACCTGGAGCTGGCCGACGAAGCTGTTGCTGCCGCCTGGCCGATTGCCTGGCGCAAGCTGAACAGCCTGCACGATCCGGACCGTCGAGATCAATGACGTGCCCGGCAGAGACACGATGGATTCGGTGACGCGGGTGGTGGAGGAGATGCAGTTTGGCACTGACACGCAGTAGCAGTTGCACACCTGCGTGCGTTCGCTTAGGTAGGACCAGCCGAAGGCCCGGTGGACGAGAGGTGCGGCTCCGCAGCCACCATCTGCGTGGACCGAAACGGGCCGGATGTCGTCTTGTCGGTTCACACTCGCCCGACGGGGTTCGCGGTGGCCGTGAGCGGCCTTGTGGCCGACCAAGCTGCCGCCTCCGGTCATTTGCTCAAGAAATTGGAACCTCACGACCACCCGCGGACCCCATACCCTGCGAGGCGACCAGTTGTGTCGGCTATCTCCATCGTTGTCGGCTGCGCCGGCAGCCCTCCGACGGCCACCCAGCCCGTGCGACCTTCCTCGCCGATCGACACGGTGACGCCACCAGCGACTGCAACGGCTCCCTCGCCTGCGGTGACTGCCTCGCCGGCTACGACTGCCTCGCCGGCAGTCACAGCCTCGCCGCTACCGGACCCTGACGCCATGCCGTCCGTTGCCGATGGCGAGGCGTGGATCGCATTCCAGCGGGTTGACGGGTCTGGCGACGGCGTCTTCCTCGTAATGCCCGACGGAACTGGGCACCATCAGCTTGTACCCGACATGACCGGATCGGAGATCCACCCCGATTGGTCGCCGGACGGCGACCGGATAGCCTTTGTGCGGCAGGCGCCAGAGGGCCCGGTCGAGCTGTGGGTGGTCGACGCTGACGGCACCGATGCTGAGCGCCTCTACTCGTGCGACCTGCCCTGCAACGAGATCCACTATCCCGATTGGTCGCCCGACGGCACCTCCATCTACTTCAGCCAGAACTCGGACGTGCCGCCGGGCGAGATCGTCCCGCGAACGTTCAGCATCGGTCGCTTCGACATGACCGATCGCACGGCGCATCTCGTCTTCAGCCGCGACGATGGCATCGAGACCTGGCAAGCGCGCGCCTCACCGGACGGCACGACGCTCGCCTACACGGCCGGCAGCGAGACGATCGGTGGGACCGCGATCTTCACCATGCCAATCGACGGTGGAACTGAACGGCAGCTGACCGAATGGGAGCTGCTTGGCGCCCTTCCTGACTGGACGCCTGACGGGCGGATCGTCTTCCACACCCACGATCTGGCCATCTTCCCGAGCCTCAACGAGCCGGCCAACCTCTTTGCCATGGACGCCGACGGCGGCAACCTCGAGCAGTTGACCCAATTCGAGGAGAGCGGATTGCGTGCTGCACAGCCGCGCGTCGCGCCCGACGGCTCCGGAGTGGCCTTTACGCACGTCGAGGGACCGGGTACCGGCACGCGGCGGCTGGCGTTCCTGCCCTTCGGCGAGTCAGAACCACGTTGGCTGACGCCCGACGCGATCAACGGAACCCACCCACACCTCCGGCCCATTGCAGGCGACTGAGAGTGCGATCCGCGCGAGGGGAAGCGCTCGCCCGGCAATGAAGCCAGCGCGCCGTCAACGGCAGTGCCAGCCGCCGTCGACGATCAGGTCGACGCCGTTGACGGCCGGGTTCTCGAGCAGGAAGCTGACCGCGCTCACGATGTCGGCCATGCAGGCCAGTCGGCCGGTAGGTGTCTGCGACGTGTAGTTGGCCACGGCGGCCGGCTTCTCGGCCCAGAAGGGGCTGTCGCCCACGATGCCCGGATGGATCGAGTTCACGCGGATCGGCTTGAGCTCCTCCACCAAGGTCCGCGTCAGCCCCACCACGCCGCCGTTCACCGTGGTGACCGTCGTCGAGCCGGGGTATGGTCGCTCCTTGGCCATGCCCCCGAAGAGGACGACGGACGAGTCCTCCGCCAACCGGTTGACGAGCGCGTGCACCACCTCCGTGTAGCCGACCAGCTTCAACGTCACCAAACGGATGGCACGCTCGATGTCGTACTCGCGCACGCTGTTGGCGTCGCGGTCGATGGCGGCCAGGACCAGGTACTTCACCGGCCCCACGCTGGCCAGCGCGGGCGCGATCGAGCGCGGCTCGGCCAGGTCGAAGACGGCGCCCTGCACCTTCCCAGGCCCGGCGGCGGAGGCCTCCGACAGCGCGGTATCGACGCTCTCCTGCGTCCGCCCGCTCAGCACGACCGGCTCGCCCCGCGCGACGTAGGACTTGACGATCTCCAGCCCGATCGCCCGCGTCCCCCCGACGACTACCACCGACCCGCCTTCCGCCATCTCAGTCGCTCCTTTCGCTCTTCTCGTCCAGCCCCTGCCAGTGATCGACCCAGCGGTACGAGTGCCGACCCGGTGGCTGCGGCGCCTGGGTCTCGATCCAGCGCACCCGGCCGTCACCGTTGTTGAAGAAACCGTGGGTGGCACCGACGCCCGCGAAGACGACGTCCCCGGCCCGGACCGTGTAGGCCTTGCCCTCCAGCTCCGCCTCCACTTCGCCGTGCAGGAAGAAGTAGGTCTCCTCGAAGGGGTGGTCGTGGACCTGGGCCGAGCCGCCGGGCTCGTAGTCGACAGTGAAGACGGTCAGCAGCTCCGCCCCGAAGACGCGGTCCACGAGCATCTTGACCGAGATCCCCGAGTAGACCACCAGCGCCGTGTCGCGGCCGGCCGGCCGGCGTCCACGTGCGGGATCGCCGAGGCGCAGCGCTTCGGCCTGTGGCGGCGTGCCCTCGTAGTGGCCCACGTAGCGCACCCGGGGATCGCCCGGCCGCGGTCGCGCCGCCCGCCCGGCGAAGGCCTCCAGGTCGAACGGCTCGCGGCTGAAGAACGTGTCGCGCCAGCCGGCGTCCGGCGGCAGCCGCTGGGGGGTATTGACGGACAGCCAGCGCACGCCACCCTCCGCGGCACAGGCCAGCGCGTGCCACGTCCCGACCGGGATGAAGGCGTAATCGGCTTGCACGAGTCGGTGCACGTGGCCGTCGATCTCGAGCAGCAGCTCGCCCTCCAGCACGTAAAGCGCCTCCTCGAAGGAGTGCACGTGACGCTGTAGCCAGCCGCCGCGCACCAACCCGCCGGCGGCCAGCTCCGTGTGCACCGCGCCCTGCTCCCGCCCCACCAGCACGGAGCGCGCCAGTCCGCGCATGTTGGGCGAGTCGGGCAGCGGCCGCTCGAAGAACGACCAGTCCACGGGCGCCACAAGGTGTGCCACTTCGCTTCTCCCTCCGCGTGTGCTGGGCTCTGGCCCGATTGTAGTGCTGTTGCACACGGACCGGCGCCATCCGCGCTCCGCTGTAAGCCATATTGAACGTCCGCCGCGTTCGGGCCATAATCATTCCGCCGCACCGAGGAAGCGCCATGCCCAGACCAATTGCCGCCCCGGGCCCCATGACCGTTGACTTCGAAGATCGGGTCAACCCGGATCGGCTGCGCGCCTACCGCCTGGCCCGCACGCGCGAGGCACTGGACAGGTCGCAACTCGGGGCGCTGCTCGTCTTCGACCAGAACAGCATCCGCTACATCAGCAGCACCCACATCGGCGAGTGGGCACGCGACAAGATGACCCGTTTCGTCCTTCTCACGCGCAACGGCGAGCCACATGTCTGGGACTTCGGCTCGGCGGCCAAGCACCACCGGCTGCACTGCCCCTGGCTGCCGCCCGAGAACGTGCGCGGCGGGATGATCGGCCTACGCGGCGCAGTGGCGCCCGAGGCCGGCCTCTTCGACCGGGCAGCTCAGGAGATCTACGACATCCTGCGCGAGGAGGGGGCAGCGGACATGCCCGTTGGCGTGGACATCATGGAGCCGCCCCTATACGAGGCGCTGACGCGCTGCGGCATCGAGGTGCGCGACGGCCAGCAGACCATGCTCGATGCGCGCGAGGTCAAGAGCCAGGACGAGATCATGCTGCTCAACCAGGCCTGTGCCATGGTCGACGGCGTCTACCAGATGATCGCCGAGGAACTGAAGCCGGGTGTCCGCGAGAACGAGATCGTGGCCAAGGCAACCAAGATGCTCTACGACCTGGGCTCGGACGATGTGGAGGCGATCAACGCGATAAGCGGCGAGCGCTGCAGTCCCCACCCGCACGTCTTCTCCGACCGACTCATCCGTCCCGGCGACCAGGCCTATTTCGACATCATCCAGAGCTTCGTGGGCTACCGCACGTGCTACTACCGCACCTTCGTCGTGGGCCGAGGCACGGACGCGCAGCGCGACGCCTACAAGAAGGCGCGCGAGTGGATCGACGCGTCGATCGAGCTGATGCGCCCGGGCGTCACCACCGACCAGGTGGCCGCTGTCTGGCCCAAGGCCCAGGAGTTCGGCTTCGAGAACGAGATGGAGTGCTTCGGGCTGCAGTTCGGCCATGGGGTGGGCCTCGGCCTGCACGAGCGACCCATTATCAGCCGGCTGAACTCGCTCGATCACCCGGTCGAGCTCAAGGAGGGCATGGTCATCGCCCTCGAGACCTACTGCCCGGCAACCGACGGCTTCAGTGCCGCGCGCATCGAGGAGGAGGTGGTTGTCACCGCGGACGGGCCGCAGGTGATCACCCATTTCCCCTCGGCCGAGCTGTTCGTAGCCAACGCCTACTGAGCGCGATGGCCACCACACGCGAGCGGACCAGGAACGAGCAGGCATCCATCTCGGAGGACGTGCGCCTCGAGATGTACCGCCTGATGGTCGAGTGCCGCTACTTCGAGACGCGCGCGCAGGAGCTCTTCTTCGAGGGCCTGGTGCGCGGCACAACCCACCTGGGTATCGGCCAGGAGGCGGTCGCGGCCGGCTTCGCGGCCGCCATGCGCGAGGACGACTACACCTTCGCCACCTACCGCGGCCACAACCACGCGCTGGTGCGCGGCGTGCCCATGGCACCGATCTTCGCCGAGCTCTTCGGGCGAGCGACCGGCCTGATGGGCGGCAAGGGCGGCTCGATGCACATCACCAGCGTGGAGCACAACATGATGGGCTCCTACGCCATCGTCGGCGCGCACATGCCCATCGCCCTGGGCGCGGCCTGGTCGGCGCAGTACCGCAAGAGCGGCCAGGTGGCGGTCTGCTTCTTCGGTGATGGCACGACCAACATCGGCGCATTCCACGAGGCGCTCAACATGGCCGCCGTCTGGAAAGCGCCGGTGGTCTTCGTGTGCGAGAACAACCAGTACATGGAGTACACGCCCATCGGTGCCGTGACGGCGGTTAAGCAGCCGGCCGCCGACCGCGCCGCGGCCTACGGCCTCGAGCGCATCCTGATCGACGGCAACGACGCCGACGAGGTCTACCTCACCGCTAGCCGCGTGCTGGATCGGGCGCGCGCCGGCGAGGGTCCCTCGCTCGTCGAGGCGCTGACCTACCGCCACGGCGGCCACTCGCGCGCCGATCCGGGCAAGTACCGTCCCGACGACGAGGTCAAGGCCTGGCTGGCCCGCGATCCCCTCCCCCGCCTGCGCGAGCGTCTGCGCGAAGCCGGCGTGGAAGAGGGCCGACTGGACGAGATCGAAGCGGGCGTGCGGGCCAAGGTCAAGTCGGCCGAGGAGGAGGCCAAGGCGGCCCCCGAGCCGTCGGAGGACGTCCTCGAGACGCAGGTCTGGGCCGACGGAGGCTCGGCGTGGCGGAGCTGACCTACCGCGCGGCCGTGGCGGCCGGCATCGCCCAGGAGATGGAGCTCGACCAGACCGTGGTCATGATCGGCGAGGACATCGGCACCGCGGGCGGCGTGTTCAAGACGACCGAGGGGCTGCTCGAGCGGTTCGGGCCGGAGCGCGTGCGCGACACTCCGATCAGCGAGCAGGCCATCGTGGGCGCAGTGATGGGCGCGGCGATGACCGGCCTGCGGCCCATCGGCGAGCTGATGTTCTCCGACTTCTTCGCCGTGGCCTGGGACATGGTCGCCAACCAGATCGCCAAGACGCGCTACATGACCGACGGCCAGGTGGCTTTGCCGCTGGTCCTGCGCACGGCCAACGGCGCCGGCCTGCGCTTCGGCGCCCAGCACAGCCAGAGCGTCGAGAGCTGGGCCATGGCCATCCCCGGCCTGAAGGTCGTCGCGCCCTCCAATCCAGCCGACATGAAGGGCCTCATTGCCGCCGCCATCCGCGACCCGGACCCGGTCATCGTCTGCGAGCACAAGGGCCTCTTCGCCGAGAAGGGCGAGGTGCCCGAGGGTGAGCACGTCGAGGAGCTGGGCCAGGCACGGGTGGTGCGCGAGGGGACGGACGTGACGATCGTGGCGCTGGCCATGATGGTGCCCCGGGCCGCCGCTGCCGCGGAGCGCCTGCAGTCCGAGCACGGCATCAGCGCGGAAGTCATCGACCTGCGCTGCCTCGTGCCCATGGACGTGGGCACGGTCCTGGCCTCGGTCGAGAAGACGACCCGGCTGTTCACCGTCGAGGAGAACCCGCGCCTGGGCGGCTGGGGCGCGGAGGTCGTCTCGATCGTGGCCGAGGAGGCCATGTACAGCCTGGACGCGCCGATCGTGCGCATCACCACGCCGCACATCCCGCTGCCCTCCGCAGCGACGCTGGAAGACATCGCCCTCCCGTCGGTGGAGCGCATCGTCGAGACCGTCGGCCGGAGGCTGGCCGATGCCCGCTGAGCGGGTGGCCGTGCTGGGCCTCGGGCACATGGGCGAGGCCATGGCCCGCCGTTTGTCGGACGTCGGCTTTTCGCTGGTGCTCCATAACCGGACGGCGCAGCGGGCCCAGGAGCTGGCGGCCGAGCTGGGTGCGCGGGCAGCCCCCTCGCCCGCCGAAGCGGCAGCCCAGGCCGACGTGATGATCACCATGGTCGCCGACGACGACGCCGTGCGCGCCGTCTGCCGGGGCGGCGAGGGCATCCTGGCCGGCGCTCAACCGGGCAGCGTCACCGTCCAGACCAGCACGATCCTGCCCGGCACCGTCGGGGAGCTGGGCGCCGAGTTCGCCGAGCGCGGCCTGGGCTTCCTGGATGCGCCGGTCTCGGGCAGTACGGCCACAACCGCCAAAGGCGAGCTGGCCTTCATGGTGGGCGGCTCGAGCGACGACCTGGAGCGAGCGCGACCGGTGCTCGAGGCGCTGGGCAAGCGAATCTTCGAGCTGGGCGCGGTGGGCAACGGCGCCGCCGTGAAGCTGGCCGTCAACGACATCATCATGGCCCTCGACGTGGCCATCTCGGAGGCGCTGGTACTGGCCGAAGCGGCCGGCGTGGAGCGCGGGGCGGCCTACGACGTGTTCGCCGGCGGCGCTGCCGGCGCGCCATTCCTGCAGTACAAGCGCAACTCGTTCCTCTCGCCGGAGAGCACGCCGCCGGCGTTCAGCCTGGAGCTGGCTCAGAAGGACATGAGCCTCATCCTGGCCCTGGCCGAGCGGACGCGCACTCGCATGGCACAGGCAGAGGTGAATCTCGAGAGCCTGCGCAGCGCCGCTGCGGCGCTGGGCGGAGAACGCGACTTCTCAGAGGTCGCAACGCACCTACGGTCACAGAGGGCTAGACAGCAGGAGGAGTGAACCAGATGGCGGAGCGAACTCTCATCAAGGGCGGCGTCGTGCTGACCCAGGACGACGAGCTGGGCGAGCTGCCCAAGGCCGACGTGCTGATCGAGGGCGACCGGATCGCGCAGGTTGGGGCCAACTTCAGCGCCGAGGGCGCGCGGGTCATCGACGCCACGGGCGACATCGTCATCCCCGGCTTCGTCGACACGCACCGTCACACCTGGGAGACGTCCATCCGGACGTCTGCGCCCGACTACACGCTGGGCGCCTACTTCGGCGCGATCCTGGACAAGTTCGCGCCCAACTACCGCCCGGACGACGTCTATGCCGGCAACCTGTGGGGCTCGCTGGAGTGCCTCAACGCGGGCATCACCACGCTCGTCGACTGGTCGCACATCATGAACACGCCCGAGCACGCCGACGAGGCCATCCGCGGCCTGCGCGAGAGCGGCATCCGCTCGGTCTTCGCCTTTGGCTTCCCGAACACGTCGATCCAGGCCTGGTGGTTCGGGCCGGACTGGTCGGGCAGCGTCGAGCGCATCGACGGCGACGAGGCACACCGCGTGCGCAAGCAGTACCTCTCCGACGACAAGGGCCTGATCACCATGGCCCTCGCCACGCGCGGCACCAACTTCTGCAAGCCGGAGGTGGTGCGCTACGAATGGGAGCTGGCCAAGGAGCTGGGCATCAACATCACCGTCCACGTGGCCATGGATCGCTTTGGCTATACCAAGATGCAGCTGCGGGCGCTGAAGGAGATGGGCCTGCTCTACCCCAACACGACCTACATCCACTCCTCGCACCTGCTCGACGACGAGTGGCAGATGGTCGCCGACTCGGGCGGCAACGTGTCGCTCGCGCCGCAGATCGAGATGCAGATGGGCCACGGCTGGGCACCGGCGGCGACGGCGGCCAAGATGGGTATCCCGATCGGGCTCTCGTCCGATGTGGCGACCACCGCTTCCGCGGACCAGTTCACCCAGATGCACGCCGTCTTCGCCTCCGAGCGGGCGCGCCGCCACCAAATCGCCTGGGACGAGGACCTCGACGGCAATACGCCCACGCCTGACCTGATCAACGCGCGCGACGTGCTGCGCTGGGCCACGATCGAGGGTTCCAAGGTGGCCGGCGTGGCCGACTGGACGGGCTCGATCACGCCGGGCAAGAAGGCCGACATCGTGGTCATCGACACCAAGGCCGTCAACGTCGCACCCGTCATCGATGCGGTCGGAGCGGTGGTCTGTGCGGCCGACACCTCGAATGTCAAGCACGTCTTCGTCGACGGCAAGCTGCTCAAGGAGGACTTCCGCCTGACGGCCGACCTCGACGCGCCGCGCCGGGCGGTGGAGGAGTCGCGCGACTACCTGGTCTCCAAGTTCGGCGAGCCTGAGCCGGGCTGGCTGCCGCAGCCCATTCGGGCCTGAGGGACAGGCCGGCTGCCACGCCGCTGAGCGGCGAACCGTGACGTTCGGCTCTGGCGGATGTGCTGTTCGGCAGGCTGGACGGCGCGCGGCACGCTCCTAACCTGAGGGTACGACGCGCGGTCGTTCTCCCTCTCGGCCGCGCGCCAATGACAGACGCCCGGGCTCTCGCCCGGGCGTCTGGAGTGATCCGGCTTCAGGCCACTCGGTTCAGCGGGGAGCTCTGCTGCGCCCCAGTTGCAGACCGACGAGCACCGGGTCATGGTCCGACGAGCGGAAAGCGCTCGGATCGTAGTATGCCTCGGCGATCTCCGGCGTTCGGAAGCGGAGGTTGCCGGGGAACCCGACGGACTCCTGGTAGTCGATGGCGGGCACCTCGTCGGCGTTGATGTGCCAGACCGCGGCACCTGTCACGCGCGCCGCCATGGAAGGCAGCGCGAGGGCGGTGTCGAGAGTTCCCTGCATGCCGTCGAAGGTGAAAGTGTAGGGGATGCCGGGTGTGTGGTCGATCAGCTGATCCACGTAGCCGGCGTCTTCCAGGGCGCGAATCGGGTCCTCGCGACCATAGGCGTTCAGGTCGCCGATGATCAGCGTGCCCACCGTCTGTACACGGGTCGGGTTGGTCGCCAGCCAGTCGGCCAGCGCCTCCGCCGCCAGGGTCCGTGCGTGGTTCCAGAAGCCCTGGCCGTCGCCCTGGTCGAAGTTCGGATCGGTGGGATCCGTCAGCCCGCTCTGGCCCTTGGACTTGAAGTGGTTGACGACGACGGTGACTCGCTCACCGGTGCCCTTGGCCAGGAAGGTCTGGGCCAGGGCGGGCCGGCTGAGATCGTCGTCGAAGCGTGGATCCACCTCGCTCGTGAGGATCGCCCAATCAGCCACCGGTGTAACGGTGGCCTTCTTGTAGACGAAGGCCTGCTTGATCGCGTCACTGCCGATGACACCTGTGTCCACGTAGCGATAGACCTCGCCACCGGCATGTGCATTCAGCGCGTCGACGAGCGTACGCGTCGCGTTGAACTCCCCACCGTCGTTCTCGATCTCGATCAACCCGTAGATGTCGGCGTCGAGGCGGCTGATGGCGTCGACGAGCTTCTCGGTCTGGCGCACCAGCTCCGACGGCGTGGTCGCACCGCGCGCGTTCGGAAAACCACCTCCCTGGCCATCGCCGTCGAAGTAGTTGAGCACGTTGAAACTCGCCACGGTGAGGTTGCCGCCGACGTCCGGCGGGTCCTCGGGCCGCGGGCGGGTGCGGTTGTCGGCCAGCTCTTCGGTGAGCTCGTCGATGTCGATGGGCTGGAGGCGCCACGCACCGAAGCCGAAGTGCAGCACGAAGCTCTGCTGGATCAACTGGTCACCGATGCGCAGCGTTCCGCCTGCCTCGACGTAGGGCAGTAGGTCGTCGTGGAGCTCGCCTTCGTCGTCGAGCCTGTTCAGGTTCTGACCGGTGCGGCCGTCGTCAAGGATGATGTTGGCCGCTCGGTTGTCCTCGGCCAGAGTGATGGCCTCAGTGCTACCTGGAAGAAAAACGTTGGTGGGCGTCTGAAGGACGTCGTCGGCTGATAGCCGGATCTCGCCAAAGCGCTCGACCTGGAAGAACTCGGTGACCGTCAGCTCTGGATGAGTCACGCGCATCGACTCGAGCGGCTCGAAGACGGTCGCCCGATCGTCGGGGTGGGTGGGCAGTGGCAGGCTGACCGGGGCGGGGAGCGTCACATCGACGGCGCAGACCTCGAGATCGGCTGCCGACACCTGAGTCACCCGTTCCGCCTCCGGCACGAAAGTAGGAAACTCACCAACCGTTCCGGCGACGTACACGAGGTCGCCCATGTTGCCCGCGAAGGTGCCGCCGCCGTCGAAGATGAAGATGCCTTCCGAGGTCTGGGCATCGCCGTCGCGATCGTCCACGACGGCTTCCATGAAGAAGCCGCGCAGGCCCTGGTTGGCTGGGATGCCGCTCGCGCCGCCAGAGGTGAAGTCGGCCGTCACGACGCCACGCGTTATGACCTCTTGACCCGAGATAGGCGTGGTCGAGCCGGTGCCCTGGATCTCGTTGATGAGGGTGAGGTCGCCATCGTCGACTTCGCACAGATGCGAGTCCGCCAATGCCGGTGCCGGTGCCGCGAAGGACGACCCCGCGGCTACGAAGAGAATGCTGACCAGTGTCGGTAGAAAGGCGCGCGTGCCCTTGCGCATCCGTGTCCCTCCTCCGGCCGGCCCGGGGGGCCGGCGGCCTCATGCGCCGCGGTGACAATCGGCCGAGCTGGGTGCACGGTGTGGCCGCGTACGCTGGGCCGAATCTACTCCGCCAGGCAGCCCCGGAACAGCCCTTTTCTGCAATCAGCGGTCGTCACCCGTGACGCACAGGTCCGATGGCTCGGCCTCGTTCGCGATGCGCCCGACGGAGTACGTCCCGCGCAGCTGGGAATAAGCCCCTGCCGGGACGCGCAGGTTGTCGACGGTGATGCCGCGCAGCACGCCGCGGCAGGCTCGATCGCTGGCCTGCGTATCGCCCGGCGCGGCGCCGAACAACGCGACAACAATCGCTTCGCAAGGGGGCGGCAGTCATTTCCAAGTCCTCCGATGCACGGTCAATGGCCTGCGCGGTGGGCCGCGCTGCCTGAGCCGCCTGAACGGAACCTGAGAGAGAGCTAAGCAACGTTGCGGGCGGGAGGAGGTCAGCGGCGAACGAGGTCCAGCACGTAGCGCACGATCACGGCGCCGATGAAGGCCACGATGAACGAGCCGATCCAGCCCACCGTCTGCTCCTGGCCGAAGAGCTCGCGGGCCAGGAAACCGCCGACGATGCCGCCCACGATGCCGATCAGGATGTTGGGCAGGCAGCCGCCGGGAGATCGGTCACCGACCACCAGCCCGGAGAGCGCTCCGGCGAAGAAGCCGATCACGATCCAACCGATGATGCCCAGATCCGGCATGCCGACCCTACCTCCTGCTGCGCGCCACACGCGCGACTACCTGGCGGAACCTTTCCGCTACCGCTCCCCGAGAGCCGATGCTACGATCTGTGGTCAACAGGAGCGGTCGCGCCGCACGGCCCGAAGCCGGGCCCGGCTTACGACGCTCGTGAGGAGGTCAACGACCATGGCGACGGTCACCTTCGACCACGTTACCAAGCGTTACGGCGTCGACGTACTCGCCGTCAACGACTTGAACCTCGAGATCCAGGACGAAGAGTTTCTCGTCCTGGTCGGACCCTCCGGCTGCGGCAAGACTACCGCACTGCGCATGATCGCCGGCCTGGAGGAGATCACAGAGGGCACGCTGCGCATCGGCGATCGGGTCGTCAACGACCTCGCCCCCAAGGACCGCGACGTCGCAATGGTCTTCCAGAGCTACGCCCTCTATCCGCACATGACCGTGCGCGACAACCTGGCCTTCGGGCTGAAGCTGCGCAAGGTGCCCAAGGCCGATATCGAAAAGCGCGTGAACGAGGCCGCGCGGATCATCGAGCTGACCGACCTGCTCGACCGCAAGCCCAAGCAGCTGTCCGGCGGCCAGCGCCAGCGCGTCGCCCTCGGCCGCGCGATCGTGCGCGAGCCGGCGGTCTTCCTGATGGACGAGCCGCTGTCCAACCTCGACGCCAAGCTGCGCGTGCAGACCCGCGCCGAGATCGCCCGTCTGCACCAGCGCCTCAAGACGACCGTCGTCTACGTGACCCACGACCAGGTCGAGGCGATGACCATGGGCAACCGCATCGCGGTCATGAACAACGGCCTGCTCCAGCAGGTCGGTCCTCCGCAGGAGCTCTACGAGCACCCCGTCAACCGTTTCGTGGCCGGCTTCATCGGCAGCCCGGCGATGAACTTCATCGACGTCAATCCAGCTCGTGACGGAGATCGGGTCTCGCTGCGCGCCGAGAACGTCGAGCTGACCGTTCCGGACCGCCTGCGCGGCTCCGTGCAGGAGGCCGGCGAGAGCCTGACGGCGGGCGTGCGGCCGGAGCACTTCGAGGTAGGCGAAGGCGGAGGCGACCGGGCCAAGTTCCGCACGACCGTGGACGTCGTCGAGTTCCTGGGCAACGAGGAGCTGCTCCACGTGCGCCTGGGCGAGCACGACCTGGTGGCCATCGTCGACGCCTCGCATCGCGTCCGGCCGGGCGACGTGCTCGACTTGAACGTGCCGGTCGACAAGATCCACATCTTCGACCAGGAGTCGGGCACCGCCCTGACCAGCCGGGGCATTACCGCCTAGCGGGCGTTACCGCTCGCCAAGCGTGGCCCGGGGGGGTCCGGGCTCACGGCCGCGGGGCGCTAGACGCTCAGCCGGCGGCCGCCCTGCCCGACTGGGCGTCGGCCTGCTTGCCGGCGGTCCCCGCGCCCAGTCCGGCCAAACCGCCACGGCCGGCGCGCTTGGCGGAGTACATCTGTGCGTCGGCCGCGGCCAGCAGCGCCGCCGCTGTACGGCCTTCGGTGGGGTAGACGGCCAGGCCGGCGCTGACGCCCACGCGGGTTTCCGTGCCGTCGGCCATGGCGTGGCGCTCGGAGGTGATACCGCGCACGACACGCCGGGCCACCACGCGCGCCCGGTCGGCGGCGGTGTCGGGCATGACCACCACGAACTCGTCGCCGCCGTAGCGCGCCACGATGTCCGCCGCCCGCACGTGGGCCTTGATGGTGGCCGCGATGCGCGCCAGCAGTCGGTCGCCCTCGGCGTGGCCGTAGGCGTCGTTGACCGGCTTGAAATTGTCCAGGTCCAGCAGCAGCACGGTCAGCTGGGCCCGGTTGCGCGCGGCTCGGGCGACCTCCTGGCGCAGGCGCGTGCGCAGGTAGCGATTGTTGTGCACGCCGGTAAGCGGGTCGACATCGGCGGCCAGGCGCAGTTGCTCCAGCAGCCTGGCCCGCTCCAAGCCGGTCGAAGCAAGGCTCGTCATCGTCTGGATGTAGCTCATCTCAGCCTCGCCGTAGCTGCGCGACGCGAAAGAGATCAGCTCGACCAGCCCGAACGGCGGGCCGCCGGCCTGGAGCGGCATGAGGAGGAGGGTGCGGCCGCCCAGCGCGGCCAGCGCGTCGGCTTCGGGGCCGGCATCGTCGGGGGAGTCGGTGTTGACGAGGCGGGGCCGGCCGTCGGTCAGCACAGCGCGGCGGGCAGGCAGGTCGGCGCTGTCGGCCAGCAGGTCCGGGCCTTCGCAGCCGCTGCGGCCCAGGCTGCGCAGGACGGTCGAGGTTTCCTCCCGCCGCCAGATGACGCAGGCGTCGACGCCTGTCGCTTCACGCAGCCGATAGGCCAGGCGTGCGCCCAGGTGGCGCTCGCTGGAGGCCTCCCCGGCGGCCTGGCTGATCTCGAGCAGGACCCCCAAACCTTCGACCAGCTGGTCACGCCCGGCCAGCAGGCGAGTATTGGCGACGGCCACGGCGGCCTGGTCGGCGATGATGTGCAGGATGCGCTGGTGGCTGTCGCTGAAGCGCCCGGCGCCGCGGCGCAACAGGCAGATGGCGCCGTAGGCCTGGCCCTCGAAGTGCAGCGGCGCGAGCAGCAGTGACCACTCGCCCGGCCGGCTGGCGTCCAGATCGCGCAGGTCGCCACGCAGCAGCGGCCGTGCCTCGCGCAGGGCGGCGGCCAGCGAGGCGCCGCTCCCCTCACGCTCGTCGCCACCCAGCTCCAGGCAGGGCAGCGGCTGCGGCCGGCCGTCGGCTGCTACAGGTGCCCCGCTGACGGCCACCGTGCGCTGCCGGCCCCCGGCACCAAAGACCACCACGTGTGCCTCGTCGCAATCGATTATCCGGCGCGTCTCGGCGCAGATCGCCGCGCCCAGCTCATCCAGCGAGGTGAGCCTTGTCAGACGGGCGGCTACGCGCTGGACGGCTTCGAGCTGGCGCGCCCAGACGCTGCTGCGCAGCTGGCCGGCGGCCACGGCCACCTGGTCCACCAGCCGGCGGGCGTGCATCCGGGCAACGGCCCGATCATGGTGGCTGAACTCCTCCGCCGAGCGCCGCTCCAGGACCAGCACACCGCCGTTGCTGTCCGGCACGCTGAGCACAAGGCTGTTGCCGGCCGCCTCTGTGGGCCGCGACCGGAAGCGACCAAGCCAGTCGCGCCGCTCAGGGGGCTGGGTGGCCGGCACGGTAGAGGCGACCTGCTCGAGCACGCCGTCTCCCTCATCCAGGTAGAGCGTCGCGCCGCCGTCCGCGCCCACATCGCGCGCGATCTGCGTCAGGACCTCGAGTAACTCGACGCGATGCGGCTCAGCCATGCTGCGCCGCAGGCACCGACAGACGATGGCCGGTGGCACCCGGCACGGCCAGGGGGCGGCGCATGCAACGCACGACGAAGATCGCTCCCCCCAGCCCGATCAGCACGTCACCCACGGAGAAGACGTTGGCCAGGGGGAGCGGGCGAGGGAGCAGGAAGATATCGCCCAGCCAGGGCAGCACCGTCCCCGGGCCGATCAGTTGCGAGTTGGTGAAGTGGTCGACCGGCACGGCCGCCAGGCCGGTTAGCGCGGCGAAGGCCTCCGGCGACGCCGGCATCTGCCCTCCATTGAGGCTGATGACCGCGAAGTTCAGCAGCGCACCAAGGGCGATCAGGCGGAAGCCGGGCTGGCCCAGGTTGAGCAGCAGGGCGAGCAGCACGATGGCCGTCGAGCCAACGTACAGAGCCGGTCCGACCGCACCAACGATGTCCGCGAGGGGTGGCATGAACAGGAAGAGCTGGAACACCAGCCCGCCCAGCGCGACCGGCCACCAGCGGAAGCGAGCCGCGCCGAGGGCGCCCACACGGCCGCCCAGCAGCAGGCCGATCAGTAGCCCGGCGGCGACCGCGTAGAGCAGCAGCATTAGCGGCGCCAATCCCTCCGGACAGGACGAACGGCGCGTCAGTCAACGCGCCGTTCCCCGTAAATTCTGGCTCCCGGCTACAGCAGCCGGCCCCCCTCGTCTAGGTCTAGGCGACCCAGCGGAACGGGGCAGCCAGAACGAGCAGGAACGAAGACAGCACCAGGATGCTGAAGACGATCTGCCTGACGTTCGTCATGGCACTTCTCCGATGTACGCGGGTCGTGGCTTTGGGCAACCACTTGGTCTGCCGAGTCCCCCCTGACCCGATCGCTGCGATCCTAGGCCGCCCCACCGGCGCGGCTCTATGGCGAAGAGGTACCAGTACTGCCCGGCTGCCATACTCGGGTGCGATGGCCGGCCTGAGCGAGGAAGAGCTGCGCGAGACGCTCGTGGAAAGTCGCGTCCTGCACGAAGGCCGCTATATCAGCCTGCTCGAAGATGTGGTGCGCGACGGCACCGGTGAGCTGCGCCGGCGCGAGGTGGTCGTCCACCCGGGGGCAGTGGCGATGATCCCGCTGCTGCCCGACGGGCGCCTGCTGCTCGTGCGCCAGTACCGCCACGCTGCCCGTGAGACCTGCCTCGAACTGCCGGCTGGCACCCTCGACCGACGGGACGACGGGACTATCGAGCCGCCCGATGAAGCCGCCCACCGCGAGCTGGAGGAGGAGACGGGCCACCGCGCCAGGCGCTGGCGCAGGCTGGCCTCCTTCTTCACTGCTCCCGGCTTCGCCAGCGAGGAGATGCACCTCTACCTGGCCACCGAGCTGACGCCCGTCGACGGCTACGCCGGCCCGGCCCCCGACGAACGGCTGCGCCTGGAGGTGCTCCACTGGCGAGCGGCGCTCGAACTGGCCCAGGCCGGCGGTATCCGCGATGCCAAGACGCTCGTCGGGCTGCTCTGGCTCAACCTGCTCGCCGAGCGAGGCGAACTGCCCTAGCTGTGCAGCCGATCCGATTCGTGAGCCGCAGCTAGCCCAGGCGGGTCGGGCACTGCCCTGCCCGGCTGCAGCGATCACCTCGACGTGCACCCCATGCTCCTAACGACCACACTGTGGCCGATTGCGTCGGCTGGTGCACGCATCAGCCAAGGAAACCGCCGGCTGCCTGGCTGTCTGTCGCACCATGCGCACATCCGGCGACTGCGTGGCTGTTAGGTGCACCCCGTGCACGCCACGAGGCCGAGCGGACGCGCGCTTACCTAACCCAGGCGGGCGAGGGCGTTGCGGTAGAGCGAGCTGTCGGGCGCCAGCGCGACCGCCAGGCGCAGGTGTGTGCGAGCCGCGTCGCGCTGGCCCATCTGCTTGAGCGACTGGCCCAGCCCGAAGTGCCCGTAGGCCGCCGAGGGGTCGATATCGAGCAGCTCGCGAAAGGCGTCTGCCGCGCGCGCGTGCTGGCCGCTGTTGTAGTACGCCCGCCCCAGCGCCTCGACGATCGAGCCCTTGCGCGGCTCCAGGCGCGCGGCACGCTCGAGGATGACTGCCGCCTGCGCATGGTGGCGACGCTTGAGCAAGGCCTGGCCGCGCTGGAGCAGGCCGTAGGCGGTCTCGCGTTCGGCCAGCTCGCCCAACCGCGCGTCGATCTCGTCGCGTCCCTGGTCGGTCATGCGCCCATCGTGCCACGGCCCGCCGGGAAAGTGCCTCAGGCGATCTGGCCGCTCGCCGGCAGGACTATTTCGCCCGCCACTCGGCCAGGTCGACCGCGCGCAGGCGTGGGCTGGGCGTCAGGCCGGGAATGCGCCCGCGCTTGGCTATCGGCCGCCCGTCGATCTCCTTCAGGTCGCCCGTGAAGTCGATCGGCTGTGCGCCGCTGATGTACGAGCCGACGGCGTACGAATCGACTGGTGCGCCGTACTCGCGGAAGTAGCGGATGCGGTCTGGACTGAGGCCGCCGCTGACGATGATCTTGACGTGGCCAAAGCCGGCCTGGTCCAGGCGCGCGCGGATCTCCGAAACCAGCTCGGCGGTCACCCGGCCCCGCTCCGATGGCGTGTCGAGACGGATACCGAACAGCCGATCGCCCAGGGCGTGGGCCACGCGCAGCGCCTCTTCCGCCTCGTCCTTGAAGGTGTCGACCAGGACGACTCGCGGGATGTCGGCCGGCATGTGCCGGTCGAACGCCTCCGCCGCGCGGACGGTGTCGCCGAAGATGAGCACCAGCGAGTGGGGCATGGTGCCCGTCGGGCGCAGCCCGGCCAGCCGCGCGCCGGCCGGTGTCGAGGCACCCACGCAACCGCCCACGATGGCCGCGTAGTCGAGCGTGTCGCTGATCTCCGGGTGGACGTGGCGTGCACCGAAGCTGACCACCGGTTCCGGCGCGGCAGTCTCGACGCACTCGCGCGCGGCCGTGGCCCAGCCGGTGGACTGGGCCAGCATGCCAAGCAGAGCCGTCTCGTAAAGCCCGAAGGCCCGGTAGCGGCCGCGAATGCGCAACACGACCTCGCGCGGCTCGACGAGGTCGCCATCTGACAGCGCCTCGACCTGCACGTCGCCGTTTGCGGTCAGCACGTGGGCCAGCAGGACCTTCGCCTCGTCCACGCCGCAGAGCACCGCCGCGCGCCGGGTGAAGACCTCCAGCACCACCCGAGGGTCAAGGCCCTCGCGCTCGAGAATCTCCTCCGCGCGGCGGAAGTAGACGTCGGCCGACTCGCCGGACAGGATCTCCTCGGCCGGGCGGCGCCGCAGCTCGGGATTCGGGCGCTGCGTGACGGGCGACTCACTCATTGGGTGCGCGCGAGTGTAGCAGTCGGCCCTACAGCCTCAGACGCCGGCGTCGATCGGCTCCGCAGGCAGCTGGCCGGCAAGGACGGGGCGCAGCAGCTCGCACAGCCGGCGCGGGGCGACGATCTCCGCCCACTCGGCCAGCTCGGCGAGACCGGCCCAGCAGGCGCCCTCGAAGACGGCCGCCTCCGCGCCGGCCGGGTGGATGGTCGACGCGTCGAGCTCGCCGTCGAGCCGCAGCTCGAAGAACCACTCGTCCTGGATGATGTGGCGACCGTTCCAGCTGAAGTCGTGGTGGCGTGTCCAGACGGGGCCGGCCAGAGTCACCGGCTCGCCCACGCCCACCTCCTCGAGCAGCTCGCGCCGCGCGGCCTGCTCGATGCTCTCGCCCGGCTCGATGCCGCCGCCGGGCAGAAACCAGACGACCCGGCCGTCGGCCGGGTCACGCGCGGCCAGCAGCAGGATTCGGTCGCCCGGGTCGATGAGCAGTATCCGTGCGGCACGCCGGCGAATGACCTGCGCGCTACCCCCTGGTTCCAGCGCTCCATCTCCTTCTGACGCCGTTGGCCCGGCGTGTAGTATCGGCCCGCGGTGCCAGGCCAAGGTGGGCACGTCGCACGAGGGAGAGGCGGCTGCTGAATGTCGGGTGTCCCGAACCCAGACAGCGGAGGAGATCAGGACCGGCCGCGGCCGAAGGCAAGACGCGGCAGCGCCGAGGCGCGCCCGCCTGAACCTGAATCGCTCGGGCAACGGCTGCAGGCGCTGCCCGCCTGGCTGCAGGCTGTCGCCGCGGTCGCCGGCGTCCTGCTGACTGCGCTGATCGCCTTCGGCATCCTGCGTAACCCTGACGGCCCGCCTCCGCCTCCGCCGCCACCCGCGACGGCCGATGCCCGCCCGCTGGTCAGCCTGGAATCGGTCGTCTCGGGTCAGGGTGAGGTGCGCGGCTCGGGCGCCTACCAGAACCTGGATCCGGAAACGCAGGGCGTCCTCTTCATCGGTCAGCCGGTCGACGCGTCCGGGGCCGACTGGCTGCCCGTGGTGGCCAACCTCGCGACCGACGGGGTGGCTTCGAGCGGGCCGCGCAACGGCCGCTGGGAAGCGGTCAGGCCGGGAGTGCCCAGCGAGCCGTATCGCTGGTACGCCGTCGTGGCGCCGGCCTCGGCCGGTGCGGGCGACGTGTACGAGGACCTGCGCGCGAACGGCCCAGAGTCGGAGTTCGTGCTTGCCGCCAGCGACGAGCAGGCGACCGACTGAGCGCGAGTCGCCGCCGGCTCACGATCCGCGGCCGGCTCACTGGATGTCCATGCAGACGGTGCTGAAGCCGGGCTCGTTGGGCACGCCGCTGTTGCCTGGGGCGCACAACCGGTTCAGCACCTGGTAGACGGCGATGGCCGACTCGGCGACGATGCGCAGGCCGTCGAGCGTGTCATCGGTGGGGGCCGCCGCGTTGCGGTAGGCGACCAGCACGAGCGCGCCGTCGACTGAGTTCGGCTCGACGACCGCGACGATGCCGCTGCGCAGCGGGCTCTCCTCCGACTCTTCTAGGACCTGCTCGAAGAAATAGGCTGCGCCGGTTGCATCATGGACGTTCTCGTTCAGGGAGATCTCCTCGCCCAGAACGGTGAGTCCCGGCAGCCGGCCGAGCAGGTCCGCGCCTGTTGCCGCCGGCAGCCAGAACAGGTCGATGGCCGAGGTGTCATAGCCCAGCCGTTCCTCAGGCGCGATGCGGTAGACGTCGTCGTGCCACTCCTCCGTGCGCCCGGGCAGGTTCAGCAGGCGGTAGGGCCCGATCTCGGTGAAGTCCGCCGGCTCGAAGTCGGCGTAGCCATAGCACCACGACAACCCTCGCCCCAGCGGAGTCGTGCCGTCCTCGAGCGTGGCGGAGGAGATGTAGCCGGTGCCGAAGGCCAGCATCCGCTGCTCACGCGAGCCGTGCTCGGCCGCTTGGAACCAGGCGCTCGAGTCGTAGTCCGCGTTGCCGACATCGAAGAAGGCGTTGAGCGACGCCTCCAGCTCATCCCCTGAGCCAGCCTCCAGCTGAGGGACGGCGGGGCCGGTATTGGCCAGGAACAGCCCAGCCAGGCAGTCGGCCTGCAACTCGGTCTGGATGGAGAAGCCGCTGACTCCCAGCAGCTCCGCGACGTGATGGCCCCACTCGTGCGCCAGGATGGCTACCGGCGCGAACGAGCCGTGCCGCCCTTGGAAGTCGCGCAACCAGCTCTCATCGAACAGGATGCTCCGCTCGGCGCGGCAGTAGAAGGCGTTCTCGCGCCAGAAACTCGCCGGCGTGCCGGCCGCGCAGCGCGTCGGCGGAAGTTCGCCGGAGCGGTAGCCCACCACCGCCGCAGGCGGCTCGTAGGGTGGCTGACCCACGGCACTGGCCTCGCCCAGCACCTGCCGCCAGTGCTCATCGATCTGTCCACCTGGCTCCTCGCGCTGGCCCACCGCTTCGCGCAGCAGGCGCGCGAAGTCGTCATCGGTCGGGAACGGCGTGTACGAAGGTGTGGCGGTCAGTCCGGGCGTCGCCGCCGGAGTGCTTGTCTCCCGCGCCGGCTGTGCCGCCGCGCACGCTGAGAGTGCGGCAGCCAGGAGTACGACCGCGATGGCTGCGCGCATCAGCGCGGCCCTTCTTGGCGCGCCTCCGGGGTCACCGCCGCCTGCCCCAGCTCGCCCAGCTGAGTGGCATAGCGCTCCAGCAGGCGCGTACCGGCCGGGGGGCTGGGTACGGCCTCGACCAGCGTACCCCTGGGCAACTTGATGCGGTCAACCCAGACCTTCGACTCCGGGTATAGCAGGTCGCAGATGGCCAGCAACCGGGCGATCAGCAGGCCCAGGCCGTCGCGCTCCAGTCCGGCCGCCGGCAACTCCGCGGTCAGCGCCGGCCGCTCGTCCTCCGAGACGGCGAACTTGGCGAAGGGCAGCTCGTCGTTCCAGCGCAGCAGCTGGCGGTAGGTCTTGCGGAAGTTGTCGGACAGCGGCGGCGCATAGTGCACCCAGCCGACAAGCGCCAGGCCCGGGTCGAGGATCAGGGTCAGGCGCACCCGCTTGCGCCGCCGCCCGTCGAGCAGCACGTCCCAGCTGTGAACGCCTTCGCGCTCGGCCTGCTCCACCGGCTCGAGTCCCAAGTCCCGCAGCCAGCCTTCGACCTGCGCGGCCTGGCCCGCTGCGGCGGGGCCGTTCCCGTCGGCCGGGTCGTTGGCGGCGGCCGGGCCGGTCACGCCCCCCGAGCCGGTCACGCTCCCCGAGCTCAGCGTCAGGCCCAGCCTCAGCGTCGGCCCGAGCCGGCGCTCGCCGAGAGGGGCTGTTCGTCGGCCGCCTCCAGCCGCACGGCCGAGACTTCGCGAGGGCGCTCGTCGCGCTTGCGCTCGACGGTGCCTCCGCTGGCCACCGAACGGCGCCGGCCGAAATCGGAGGGCCGTACCTCCTGCCCGATCTTGACGTTGCGCCCCAGGCGCACCCCGTTGGGGATGATGGCCCGCTTGCCCACGACGGTGATGCCGGTGTTCAGCCGCTCGGGCTCCTGGCGGTTCGGCACGTCGTCGTCGCCCATGCCCACAACGGCGTTGGGTCCGACCGACACCTCCTTGTCGATGATCGCGCGGTCGACCACCGCCCCGGCCCGAATGACCGAGTCGAACATGATGATGCTGTCGCGCACGACGGCGCCCGGGTCGACGCGCACGCCGGGCGAGAGGATCGAGCGCTCGACGGTGCCGCTGATCAGGCAGCCGTGCGAAATCAGGCTGCGGTGCACGCTGGCCGTGGGCCCCACGCGCGCCGGCGCGCGCTCCTCCGAGCGGGTGTGGATGAGCCATTCCTTGTCGTACAGGTCCAGCCCGGGATGCTCCTCCAGCAGATCCATCTGGGCCTGCCAGTAGCTCTCGATGGTGCCCACGTCCTGCCAGTAGCCGTCGAAGCGGTGGCCGTAGACGCGTGCTCCGCCGGCCAGCATGGCCGGCACCACGTGCCGCCCGAAGTCGATGCGCGACTCGTCGAGCCAGGCCAGCAGCGCCTTCTTGGAGAAGACGTAGATGCCCAGGCTGGCCAGGTCGCTCTTGGGCTGGCGCGGCTTCTCCTGCCACTCGGTGACCTGATCGCCCTCGCCCAGGGCCACGATCCCGAAACGGCTGGCCTCGCCGATTGGCACGCGCTGGACGGCGACGGTCACGTCGGCCCGGCGCCGGCGGTGTGCCTGCACGAAAGGCTGGTAATCCATCTTGTAGATGTGGTCGCCGGCCAGGACGACGACGATGTCGCACGGCTCCTGGCGGATCGTCTCGATGTTCTGGAGGACCGCGTCGGCCGTGCCCCGGTACCACTCGTTGGGACGGCCGCGGGCGATGTAGGGCTGCAGCATGCGGATGCCGCGCACGTTGCGGTCCAGGTCCCAGGGCCGGCCCACGCCGATGTGGTCGTTAAGCGACCGGGGGTTGTACTGCGTCAGGATGACGACGTTGTCGATGTCCGAGTTGACGCAGTTGCTCAGCGTGAAGTCGATGATCCGGTACTTGCCGCCGAAGGGCACGGCCGGCTTGGCCCTGATGGCGGAGAGGATCGACAGGCGTTCCCCTTCCCCGCCGGCAAGCACGATCGCGAGGACCCTCTTCACGAGGCGGATGCTACACCCTCGCGACACTCCGGCCGTCGACCGTGGGCAGTCAGGGCATCCTTTCAGCCGCTGAACGAAGTCACCGTCGCGCCAGGACCGACACTCCGTTGCGCGGCCCGACCGTGCAGGCGGTGCACGAACTTGCCAAGGTTTTCGTCCGGTGCACGCACCGACCGACCCGACGGGCCCAGGGCGCGCCCGGCCGGCGACTCCGTGCACCCCGTGCAACTTATTGGTGGTTCGATGCATCCCGGGAACACATTCGCCGGCGCAACCGGGACAGCAGTGCCTCGCCGGTGACTTCGTTCACCAGCGGCAAGCCGACGGCTGACGGCCGCGGCCGGCGACACTGACGGCCGCGGCCGGCGACACTCCGGCCGTGGGCCGCGCGCGTCAGGGCAGCAGGGCGGCCACGAAACCGGCAGCGATGAGGATCGGCCCAAAGGGGATGGCGCTGCGCAGCCCGATGCGCCGGGCGACGATGAGCCCGATGAGCACGACTGAGGCCAGCACGCTGGCAATCAAGAAGCCGCTGAACAGGCGTGAGACGCCCGACATCAAGCCCAGGCTGACGGCGAGCTTCAGGTCACCCAGGCCCAGCGCGCCGCGCAACAGGAAGTCGGTCACGGCCAGGAAGATGGGTGCGCCCAGGCCGGCCAGCACGCCGCTCAGCAGGGCCTCCGACTTGTCGGCCAGCAGCGGCGACCAGCCGGCCATCAACAGCACCGCGGTGAAGCCGATCAGCGGCAGGGTGAGCAGGTCGGGCAGCAGCTTCTGGTCCAGGTCGGTGGCCAGCAGCACGATCAGCGCGGCGCAGTAGACGAACAGGATCAACAGGTCGAGAGGTTCGCTCCAGCGCAGCACCAGGCCGGCCGATATGCCCGCGCCGGCCAGCACGACCAGGGCAGTCCGCCAGTCCAGTCCGCGCGGCGGCGTCCCCGGCTCGTGCTCGGGCCAGCGCGCGGCCAACAGATCGGCCAGCAGGCCGAAGGCACCGCCAGCGAGCGCGGCCAGCACGGCCGTCCAGGGCAAGTCGCTCAACTCCCGTCCAAACTTTCGTCGGCGTCGGCGGCGATGGCCTCGAGGATCACCCCACGCGCCTCCTCGATGTCCGAGAGCGCGTCGCCAAGCCGGCGTCCGTGGGCCTCGGCCACGATCTGTTGCCTGGTCTGCTCGGTCGTGGGCAGCGGTTGTCGGGCGTCGTCGACCTCCGCCCTCAGTCGGCTGCCCTCTTCGTCGTCGGTCGTGCCCGTCTCCTCGACGTGGCGGTAGAGCGCCAGCAGCGCCTCGTCGTGCCGGCGCTGGGCGCCCAGCCAGTCGGCCAGCGGGGCGGCCTGGGCGGCAACCTGGAAGGAGACGGCGTCGAGCGCCGCGAGAGCCTCCTCCAGGGCAGCGGCCGCCTCGCCGAAGCGGCCTTCGCTGCCGGCGTGCACGCCGGCCAGGGCACGATCATCGTGCCGGCCAATCGCTTCCAGAAGGGCTCGTGCCGCACGCGCCTCGGCGGCGGCCCCGGCCCAGGTTGCGGGCAACCCTGCGCTCAGCCGGAGCGCCTCGTCGACGAGTGCCAGCCGTGCGCGGTTCGCGTCACCCAGGCGCCAGGGCACCACGCCGGCGGGCACCTCGTCGCGCAACGCCGCCAAAGCCGCGACGGAGCCCGGCAGGTTGGTGGCGGCTTCGTCGCCGGCCGCCAGCTGCGCTTCCAGGCCACCGGTCGAAGACCCGCTGACCTCGATGAGCACGCGCCGACCGGCGGCCGATAGGTCGGCCACGTCCGCCTCCACGCTTTCCAACCCTCCCTGCAGCGTCGCCAGCCAGGGCGCGGCCCTGCTGTCGCCGCCTCCACTCAACTCCGGCCGCTGGTCTTGGGTGTGCGGCCGATCCGCGGCCGCGGCGAGACCCGCGCCACCCAGGCAGACGACCGCGAGCACGGCCGCCCACAGGAGGCGGGCAGGGAGCCACTGGGTGCCCGGGGTGACGCCGGGCGGCGGGCTGCTCATTCGCGGGCAGTCTAGTGCGGGCGGACTGGCCGGCGTGCCTTACGATCGGGGTCGTGAGCGCGGACCATTCGGCCACCGACCAACACCACTCGGCGAACGGCCATGGCCACTCCGCGGCGGACCATCGCCAATCCGCGGCGGACCATCGCCAGCTGTTCGGGCGCATGCCCAAGGCCGAGCTGCATCTGCATCTGGACGGCTCCCTGCGTCCACAGACGGCGCTGGAGCTGGCCCGCGAGCGCGGGCTCGACGAGAGCCTGGACCTGGCCGGCATCAGCGACCGACTTCAGGCCCCCGAGCAGTGCCTCGACCAGGCCCAGCTGCTGGAGGCCTTCGCGCTGCCCGTCGCGCTGATGCAGGACGCAGAGGCGCTCGAGCGGATCACCCACGAGCTCGTCGAGGACGTTGCCTCGGACGGCACGCGCTATGCCGAGATCCGCTGGGCGCCGGCGCTGCACCTCGCCGGGAAGCTCGACCTGCGCTCGTCGATCGCGGCCGTCGTGCGCGGGGCGCGCTCGGGGGTGGCGGCGACGCCGCGTTGCACGGTCCGGCTCATCGCCACGGCCATGCGCTCCCATCCGCCGGCCATGAGCGAGGCCGTTGCCCACGAGACGGCCCGCTTCCGCGACGAGGGGCTGACCGGTTTCGACCTGGCTGGACCGGAGGAGGCCTACCCGGACCCGCTGCTCCATGCCGACGCCTTCGCCGTCGCGCGCGAGGCGGGTCTGGGCATCACGCTCCATGCCGGCGAGTGGGGCGGCGCGGCACAGGTCTGGCGCGCGCTCGAGCTGGAACCGGCTCGCATCGCCCATGGCGCGCCGGCCGCCGAGGACCCGGCCCTGATGCGCGAGCTCGCGGCGCGCGGCGTGACCCTCGACCTTTGCCCCACCAGCAACGTCCAGGCACAGATCGTGCCCACGCTGGCCGACCATCCGCTGCCCTACCTCGCTCGGGCCGGCGTACCGGTCACGCTATCGACCGACGATCGGACGGTCAGCCGCCTGACGCTGGTAGAGGAGTACGTGCGCGCGCACGAGGTGCTGGGCCTGACGGTGGCCGAGCTGTGGCGTATCAACCTGCACGCGCTGCGGGTGGCCTTCCTGCAGCACGACGAGGTCTTGCGCGCCGATCTGCAGGTCGAGTTCCTGGCTTTCGCCGCCGGCGAGCCCGAGCTGGTTGCGCAGGCGGGCGCCGGAGGCAGCACGTGAGCTACCGCCGCTCGGCCGAGTTGTACGACCTGCTCTATGCCGACAAGGACTACGCCGCCGAGGCCGAGCGCATCGCAGCACTGGTCCGCGAGCGGCGGCCGGCGGCCTCGACGCTGCTTGACGTCGCCTGCGGGACCGGCCGGCACCTCGAGCTGCTGCGTCGCTGGTACTCGGTGGAGGGACTGGACGGCGAGCCAGCTCTGCTCGCAGTTGCGCGCCGCCGGCTGCCGGACGTTCCGCTGCACGAAGGCGACATGCGCACCTTCGAGCTGGGTCGCCGTTTCGACGTGGTGACCTGCCTGTTCAGCTCGATCGGCTACATGCACACACTCGAAGATCTGCGGGCGGCCCTTTCGAACATGAGCCGCCACCTGCAGCCGGGCGGGCTGCTGCTCGTCGAGCCGTGGCTGTCGCCCGACGCATTCGACCCCCAGCACTTTGGTGGGCCGCTGCTCGGCGAGGGCCCCGATGTAAAGGTCGTGCGCATGAACGGCAGCCGGGTGGAGGGACGGCTGTCGATCATGGACTTCCACCACCTGGTCGGCCGGCCGGGCAGCGTCGAGCACTTCGTCGACACTCATGCGCTGGCGCTGTACGAGCCCGATGAGTACCGGGCCGCCTTCGCCGCCGCGGGTTTGACCGTGGAGTACGACGGCGAAGGGCTGATGGGCCGCGGCCTGTGGATCGGGCGCTCTGTGGCGGCCGTCAGTCCCGGCTGAGCTCCTGCAAACGTGCCGCGAGCTCGGCCGCGTCGTGGGCGATGGCGGTCGGGCGGATTTCGCCGGTCAGTGGCTCGGCCTCGGCTGCGCTGGTCACGCCGGTCAGCATGAGGACGGAACGGGCGCCCACGGCCTGGGCCGCGCGGATGTCGGTCAGCAGGTTGTCACCAATGACCACCGCCTCGCTCACCGGCACGCCGCGCAACTCGGCGGCGGCCTCGAAGAGGCGCGGTTCGGGCTTGCCCACGACCAGGTCCGGCTCGCGTCCGGCAGCGACCGCCACGGCCGCGACCATGGCACCGGCGCCGGCGTTGAGTCGGTCCGGCACCGGGTAGTTGGGATCCCGATTGGTGGCCACGAAACGCGCGCCGCGGCGGACCGCCTCGGCCGCCACGCTGAGGCGGCGGTAGGTCAGCGAGAAGTCCACGCCCACGACAAGCACGTCCGGCCGGGCGGCAAGGCCGTGCTCAGTAGGCGCCACCGTGCGCAGGCCGACGTCACGCAGCTCACGCGAGAGGCCCGGCCCGCCCAGCACCATGGCAAGCCGAGCCGGTGGCTCCTCTTCGCTCAGCAGGACCGCCGTCGCCCGGGCGGCGGTCACGATGCTGCCCTCCCCTGCCAGCGGCAGACCCATCTCGGCCAGCCGGGCGCGATACTCGTCGCGATGGGAGCGCGAGTTGTTGGTCACGTAGATCACGTCGTCGCCGGCCGCCGCGCGGCGGCGCAGGACCTGGGCGACGCCGGGCACGGGCTGGCGGCCGCGATAGACGACGCCATCGAGATCGACGAGGAGAAGCACCCGCAGATGGTATGGGCTGGCGCCGACCGATGAGCAGGACCCCCAGCCAACCTGACTTTGACCTCCTTCTCGTCGACGGCAACAACCTGCTTCACCGCACCCACGGCGCGGTCACGCCGGGCACCCAGGCGGCCCTGCTGGCCCAACTGCGTGGCAGCCTGCCCGGGGTGCGCATGATCGTGGTCTTCGACGGCCGGCGCCCCGCTTCCGGACCACCTGGGCGGTTCGCCGGTGGCCCGGAGGTGCGCTATGCGAGCGGCGGGCCGGGCGCGGCCGACGAGGCACTGGTCGCCCTGATCGGCGAGGTGCCCTGGGACCGTCGTGGCTGGACCGTGCTGGTGACCGACGACCGCGCCCTGACCGAGCGCGCGCGCAGCGCCGGTGCCCTCACCCGGCGCCTCGACTGGCTGGCAGAGAAGCTGGGCAAGAGTCGGCGCTGACAGGGGCCGACGACGCGACAGCCGCACTCGGCCCCTGAAGCGGGCTGCTACGCTGCGGGCATGGCACGCGTGGTCATTGCCGGCGGAGGATTCGGGGGCATCGCGGCGGCCGTCGCACTCACTCGCGAAGTCGGGCCGGGCACCGTCACGCTGATTGACCGCCGGCCCGACTTCGTGATGGGCCTGCGCAAGTCGTGGGCCGTGCTGGGCCTGGAGCCGCTTGAGCGCGGTCTGCGCCGGCTGGACCAGCTCGACGGCGTCGACTTCGTCCAGGCCGAGATCACCTCCGTGCAGCCGACCGAGCGGGCGGTCGAGACGGCCGACGGAATGCGCTACGCCGGCGACGCGCTCGTGCTGGCCCTCGGCGCCGAGCAGGCCCCGCAGCTGGTCCCCGGCCTGGCCGAGCACGGCATCAACGTCTGGGACAGGGCCGAGGTGGAGAGGGCCAGGGTTGCGCTGGAAGGCGTGCGCGAGGGCCGGCTGCTGATCGGCGTCTTCGGCATGCCCCACAGCTGCCCGCCGGCGCCCTATGAGTTCGCGCTGCTGGCGCGCGACACGCTGCCGGCGGCCGTGGAAGTGGCCGTCTTCACGCCTGCGCCGATGGCTCTCGCCGTCGCCGGGCCGGAGCAGAGCGCCAGGCTGGAGGCACTGCTCGGGCAGCGCGGCGTGTCGTTCCTACCCGGCCACAAAGCAGAGGCCGTCTCGCGCGGCGTCGTCCAGTTCGCTGACGGCAGCCAGCAGCCCTTCGACGTGCTCTTCGGAGTGCCGCCGCACCGCTGCCCGAGCGTGCTGGTCGAGGCCGGTCTGGCCGGGTCCGGCGGCTGGCTGAAGCCGGATCCTCGGACGCTGGAGACAGCGCACGACGGCGTATACGCGGTGGGTGACTGCACGGCCATCGCGCTGAGCAACGGATTGGCCCTGCCCAAGGCTGGCGTCTTTGCGCATGCCCAGGGAGAGGCCGTGGCGGCGCGCATCGCGGCCACGCTCGCGGGCCGCAGGCCCACCGCGACCTTTGCCGGCGAGGGCATGTGCTATCTCGAGACCGGTCGCGGCGAGGCTGCCAAGACGTTCGGCTCCTTCCTGGCCGATCCGCCGCAGGTGCAGGTCAGCTCGCCCGACGCGGCGACGATGGAGGAGAAGCGCGAGTTCGAGAGGACGCGCCTGGCGGCCTGGTTCGGGCGCTGAGCGGAGGGCGCCCGGGTCGCCGCCGATCTTCCGCCAGATGTACGCCCTGGTGAGCACTACGCCCGCGTCGCCGCCGATCTTCCGCCAGATGTACGCCCTGGTCAGCGCTATGCCGGTCCGGGCCACTTATCTGTCTCGAAATCGTCCGGTCCACCGCATATCCGTGCACGTATCCGGCGACTCGTGACCCCTGATCCGGCTGATTCGCTGACAAGTCCCGCGTAACGCTCACCCACCGTACGGGTGACGGAAAGTTGGGTGCGCCGGGCCTGCGACCCGCCGACGCGGCGCCGCCCAGCAGGGGCCGAGCGCCGGGCCGAGCCGTACCCGCCGGCGCGGCGCCGCCTCCCCGCCGACGCCCGCCGTAAGCGCTGCGACACACTCGGGCGGCGCGTCCTATCATCTCGTCGTGCCAGAAGAAGAGACGGGCCAGGACTTCGGGACGGGCGTCCTCGAGCTGCTCGAAGGGCTGCTCATCCCCGACTGGGGCGATCTCATCGCCTTCGTTCCGCTGCTGCTCATCCTGGGCGTGGTCGGGCCCGGCCTCACGCTCCTCGTCGTGTACTGGCTGTACGTCAAGCTCCGCGCTCCTCGCGGCCGGGTGCGCACCGACGAACTGCAGCCCACTGCCGCCCAGCACGGCGCCGACGGCACGCCCGTCTACCCGCCCAACGTGCCCTACTGTCCGACCCACGAGCTGATCTATCCGGCAAACGCTCGCGAGTGCGAGATCGACGGCGAGGAGCTCCTCGTCCAGTGCCCGGTGGACAGCATGACCCGCGTGGCCAGCCAGCAACTTTGCCGCGCCTGCGGAACCCGCTATCAGCTGGGCGCGTCGCTGGCCCCGGTCGTGGTCAAGCGCCACGGTCGGCCGCCGGACGGTGGCGCCGCCATCGCGTGACGGAGCACGCCGCCTAGAACCATGGAACGCATCTCCTACTACCTGGTCGACATCGGCACGATCACCCTGGCCATCTCGTTCCTGCTGCTGGTCATGCACACCACGCTGCTGGCCGTGGGCAGGCGCGCCGCGGTGCGGACGGCAACCCCCGCAACTGCGGCCGCCGGCGCCGGCGCCGGTGCCGCCGGAAGCTCGGCCACGATCACCTTCGGCGCCGAGCGGCGCGACGGCGCAGCCACCGCCGGCGGCATGGGCCAGGCTTTCGTGTGGGCCAGCTTCGTGTTGATTGGCCTGGGCATGCTGATCCGCGGGATCCTCGTGGGTCGCGGACCGTGGGGCAACCTGTACGAGTTCAGTGTCGCCTTCGCCTTCGGCATCGTGCTGGCCTACCTCTTCCTGGGCCGGCGCTACCCCATCCGCTCGATCGCCTTCCTGCCCATCGGCGTGGCCCTCTTCCTGATGGGCTACGCCTTCACCCTGCCCAGCGCCATCAGCCCGCTCGTGCCGGCTCTCGACAACCCGCCGCTGCTGACCATCCACGTCGGCATGGCCATGCTCAGCTACGGCATCCTGGCGGTCAGTTTCGGGGCCGCCGTGGGGTACCTGGCCCAGGGCCGCGAGAATCGCCACAACTGGCTTCCGCCGGCCAAGGTGCTCGACGAAGTCGCCTACCGGGCCGTGATCATCGGCTTCCCCATCTTCGCCACGATGATCATCCTGGGCTCGTGGTGGGCCTCCATTGCCTGGGGCCGTTACTGGGGCTGGGACCCCAAGGAGACAGCTGCGCTGGTCACCTGGCTGATCTACGCCGCCTACCTGCACGCTCGCAACCAGAAGGGCTGGGCTGGCCGACCGTCGGCACTGATCCTGGTCGTCGGCTTCGGGGCCGTCCTGTTCACCTATTTCGGCAACCTGTTCTTCCCCGGCCTGCACACCTACGCCGGGGTCTAGGTCACCAAGAGCGAAGGAGGAGCCAGCCATGGCCGCCCGTCGCATCGGCATCCTGACCGGGGGAGGCGACGTCCCCGGCCTCAATTCGGTCATCAAGAGCGTCGTCTACAACGCTACCGAGATCGGCTACGAGGTCGTGGGCATCCGCCGCGGCTGGGAGGGGCTGACGCACATGCGCCGCGTGGGCGAGCTCGATCCCGACTACGTGCGCCGCCTCGACAGGACGAACACGCGCGCGATCGACCGAACGGGTGGCACGGTGCTGCACACCTCGCGCACCAACCCCAGCAAGATGAAGCTCTCCCGACTGCCCGCCCACCTGCCGGCCGACAGTTTGGCTGCCTACCAGCAGGCGGAGGACGTCTACGACCTGACGCCGGTCGTGCTGGACAACATCGAGCAGCTGGGGCTGGACTACCTGGTCACGATCGGGGGCGACGACACGCTCTCCTACTCGAAGGTGCTCGACCGTCAGGGCGTGCCGCTGATCGCCATTCCCAAGACGATGGACAACGACGTGCAGGGCACGGAGTACTGCATCGGCTTCTCGACTGCCATAACGCGCGCAAAGGAGGCGATCAACCGCCAGCGCACGACCCTCGGCTCGCACGAACGCATCGGCGTGTTCAGGATCTTCGGCCGCGACGCGGGGTTCTCGGCGTTGTACACCGCCTTCGTCACCTCCGCCCGCTGCGTCATCCCGGAGGCGCCCTTCGACGTCGACCGGTTGATCGAAGTGCTGGTCGAGGACAAGCGCCTGAATCCGTCGCGCTACTCGTTCGTGATCGCGTCGGAGGGCGCTATGTGGGAGACAGGCACGCTGGCCGAGTTCGGCGAGGCCGATGCCTACGGCCACCGGCGCAAGGTCGACATCGGCTTCGCCCTGGCCGAGCAGATCCGCCAGCGCTCCGGCGAGGAGGCGGTGAACTCCGAGCTGACCTACGACCTGCGCTCGGGCGAGGCCGATTCACTCGACCAGATGGTGGCCATGACCTTCGCCAACATCGCGGTCGATCTTATTCGCGAGGGCGGCGTGACCGGCCGGATGATGGCCATCGTCGACGGCAAGTACGCCCACGTGCCCATCCCCGAGCCGGGCCATCCGCGCAAGGTGGACGTCGAGACGATGTACGACGCGGGCCGCTTCCGGCCGCAGTACCACGGCCGCCTGGGCCGGCCGCTGCTGCTCGGCTCGACGGTCAGCGAAATGGCCGGGGCCGCCGTCTCGTAGCGGGGCTGCCCGGAACTACATCCGCCTGTAAGCCTCCGGCGGCCGGCGGGTAGTGCGTTCCGTCGCGAGTTGAGCGAAGATGCCGCGGCAATGACCCGAGCGCAGCCCGAGTTCTCCGTGCGCACCGCGCGCCGCGAGGCAACCTTCAGATGACCTTCCGCAAGAACGTCCGGCTCAACCCGCGGCAGGTGCGCGACCTGCGCGGGCAGCGCGGCCCCAGCCAGGGCGGCGGCGGGCTGGGCGGCTTTGGCCGTGGAGGTGGCGGAGGGATCCCGCTACCCATCGGCGGTGGGATCGGCGGGATCATCCTCGTCGTCATCGTCTTCGTGCTGTTCAGCGGGGTGCTGGACGGCGGCGGCGGGCCGTCCGGGCTGACCAACCGCCCCGTCGAGGACGCGCGCGGCGACGATACGCTGCTCGAGGAGTGCCAGACCGGCGAGGACGCCAATCGGCGCCAGGACTGCCGCATCGTCGGCTTCGTCAACAGCATCCAAGACTACTGGGAGGACGAGTTCGCCTCGAACGGCCAGACCTACCAGCCGGCGCTGACCACCCTGTTCGAAGGCAGCGTGCGGACCGGCTGCGGGACGGCCAACTCGGCGGTCGGGCCGTTCTACTGCCCGGCCGATCAGGGCGTCTATCTCGACCTGGGCTTCTTCGCGCAGCTCGAGTCGCGCTTCGGCGCGGAGGGCGGGCCGCTGGCCGAGGCCTACGTGCTGGCCCACGAGTACGGCCACCACATCCAGGGCATGACCGGCACGCTCTCACGGGCGCAGGACGGCGGCACGGGACCGCAGAGCGGCGCCGTGCGCGTCGAGCTGCAGGCCGACTGCTACGCCGGCGTGTGGGCCGGCAACGCAGTCAACCAGGAGTACCTGGAGCCGCTAACGCAGAGCGAGATCCAGGTTGCGCTCGATGCCGCGGCGGCGGTGGGTGATGACCGCATCCAGGAAGCCGCGCAGGGCCGCGTGACGCCCGAGAACTGGACGCACGGCTCATCCGAGCAGCGCCAGGAGTGGTTCGGGCGAGGCTACCGAGAGGCCGACCCGGACGTCTGCGACACCTTCGGCACGACCCTCTGAGGCCTGGCCGAGACCACACCGCACCACCCCGGGACCTCAGCCAAGTACACCGGCGACTGGTACGAGAGTCCTATGCGGATTAGTTCCCAACCGGTACCTAAAGGCAATTGCCCCTGAGCGCGGGCAGGCGTAGCGTCCCGTTTACGGCGGCAGGGGGCTGCCAGGGCGCAACTGAACAGGGCAAACCCACCGTGAGGCGGGGACGCAAAGCCAGGGATCTCTCCCAGGAGACCGCCCGGCCGCCAGGAGCGACCAGCTAGGAGGAACAGCTGGTGGCAGCAATAGCACGGACCTTTCGTAATGACAAGCCGGCTCACGCAGCTTTGGCCGCCCTGCTCGCGCTCATCGTGGCGGTCGCCTCCACGCTCGCGGCAGTCGGCGTCGGCCGCAGCCACGCGCTGGTGCCGGTGATTGTTCGCTATCCCTCAGCAGAAAGCCCTCTCGCCGCCGCTGCAGCCGCCGACCAAGCCACGACTAATGTGCTCAAGTTGGGAGGTTCGGTCGACCGCAGCCTGGCGGTTATCGAGGCCTTCGCCGCGCGCGTGCCGGCCAACCGGCTGTGGCAGTTGGTTCGAATGCCCGGTATCGCCGCCGTGACACCCGACCAGCCGCTGCAATTGAGCCATGCCATCGACGGCTTCAATGCTGAAACTGCTCAAGGCTCGATGTACAACGTGGCCTGGCAGATCGGCGCGCGCAGTTATTGGGAAAAGGGCTTGACCGGCAAGGGCGTGGACGTGGCGATCATCGACAGTGGCGTCAATGCAGTCGCTGGCCTGGACGGAAGCAGCAAGCTTGTCTACGGTCCGGACCTATCCTTCGAGCGAATGGCACCCGGGCTGAGGAATCTGGATACCTACGGCCACGGCACGCATATGGCCGGCATCATCGCCGGCCGCGATGCGGGAGTCAGCGGGTCCCTCAGCCAGAACCATGATGACTTCATCGGCATCGCGCCAGGCGCCCGTGTCATCAGCCTGAAGGTCGCCAATGCGGTGGGCTCGACGGACACGTCCCAGGTGATCGCCGCGATCCAGTGGGTCATTGACAATCGGACCAGCGATGGGCTCAACATCCGCGTGCTGAATTTGTCCTTCGGCACCGACGGCATCCAGCACTATACGATCGATCCCCTCTCGTACGCGGTCGAGAAGGCTTGGCGAGCGGGCATCGTGGTGGTGGTTGCCGCCGGAAACGGGGGCTTCGGCTCAGCCAGCCTCAACAACCCTGCCTACAACCCGCACATTATCGCCGTCGGCGCCGACGACACGAAGGGCACCACGCGGCTGAGCGACGATGTCATTCCGGCCTTTTCTAGCACAGGTGACAACACACGCAACCCGGACATCGTTGCGCCCGGCCAATCCATTGTCAGCCTCCGGGTTCCCGGCTCGCACATCGACCTTACCTATCCTAAAGCTCGAGTTAACTCACGCTTCTTCCGAGGCAGCGGTACGTCGCATGCCGCGGCTGTCGTGTCCGGGGCGGCGGCCCTGATCATCCAGCAGCGGCCGGGCATCTCACCGGATGAGCTGAAGCATCTCGTCAACTCAACGGCTGGGTATCTACCGAGTGGGCATCCCGATGCCCAGGGCAACGGACTAATCCAGCTATCAGACGCGTTCAGTACTCCAACGAGCCATGGCACTGTTCAGAGCTGGCAGGCAGCAACTGGCACCGGTTCGCTTGACGCGGCACGCGGCTCGATGCACGTCGTCGATCCGAACGGCGTGGAACTGCGCGGAGAAATGGATATCTTTGGCCGTCCATTCGACGAAGGTCAATGGGGCACGCCGTGCACCGACGACACTTCGGCCGAGCCATGTTTCGCATGGAGTGGCAACTCGTGGAGCGGCGGCTACTGGTCGGGAGATGGCTGGAGCGGCAACTCGTGGTCGGGCAATTCCTGGTCGAGCGACTCGTGGTCGGGTAATTCGTGGAGCGGCAACTCGTGGAGCGGCAACTCGTGGAGCGGCAATCTATGGTCCGCCAGCAGCTGGATGGGCGTTTCCTGGGGAAGGAAGGCGAAATGATCCCCACCTCCGTGCGCTCACTCGAGCTGCGCCGCCTGACGGCCCGCCTAACGGGCACCAGCGGCGCGGCCCGCGTCTGGCTGCTCAACCTCGCGCTGGCCACGGCTGCCGTCGCCGTCTTCGGCCTGGTCGTGGCGGATCTGCAGCCGCTGGGTCGGGCGGTGCTGCCCTGGTACGTGCTGGCGGCGCTGTTCTACCTGGCCGAGGTGCTGGTCGTGCATTTCCAGTTCCGGCGCGAGGTCCACACCTTCTCGCTCAGCGAGATCCCCTTCGTGCTGGGCCTCTTCCTCGCCACGCCCGTCGATTTCGTGGTGGCCAACGTGCTGGGTGCCTTCGTGGCGCTGCTCATCCATCGCCGCCAAACGCCCATCAAGCTGGCCTTCAACGTCAGCCAGTTCGCACTTGGTGCGGCACTGGGCGTGACCGCCTTCCACCTGATCCGCGGCGCGAGCACGCTGATGACGCCCACGGAGTGGATGGCGGCCCTCAGCGCGACGGTGATCATGAACCTGGTGGGCATCGGCACCATCGCCATGGCCATCGGCCTGTCAGAGGGCCGGCTGGAGGTGCGCAAGCTGGCCCAGGTGTTCAAGTTCGGGCTGACCGTCGGTGTGACCAATACGGTCGTCGTGCTGGCCGCCATCACCTTCCTGTGGCGGGACCTGTGGGCCCTCTGGCTGCTGTCCATCCCGGCGGTCGTGCTCTACCTCGCCTATCGGGCCTACATGTCCGAACGCGAGAAGCACGAGAGCCTGGAGTTCCTGTACGAATCGACGACGATCCTGCAGCGCACGCCCGAACTGGACCTGGCGCTGGTCGAGCTGCTGCGCCACACCCGGCGCATGTTCAAGGCGGAGATCGCCGAGCTGGCCCTGGTGGCCACACCTAACTCACGTGACGCGCTGCGCACGCGGCTGGGCCCACAGGACGAGTCACAGGTCATGGAGGCGGTCGACGTCGCCCGTCTGGGCGAGATCTGGACGCGCCTCCAGACCCAGGCCGAGGGCCTGCTCCTGCCGCGCTCGGCGGCCGACGCGGAGGCCCTGCGCGCCTACGCCGGCTACGAACTGCGCGATGCCCTGGTAGCGCCGCTCAAGGGTGACCGGGGGACGCTGGGAATCATGGTCGTGGCCAATCGGCTGGGCGACGTGACGCGCTTCGACGAGGACGACGTGCGCCTGCTCGAGACGCTCGCCCGCCACGCCGGCGTGGCCCTCGAGAACGGGCGCATGGGCCAGTCGCTGACCCAGCTCAACAAGCTGAAGGAGCAGCTTCGCCACCAGGCCTACCACGACTCGCTGACCGGGCTGGGCAACCGGGCGCTCTTCCTGGAGCGCGTCACGGCGGCGGTCACCGGCCCGCAGTGGCCGGGCGGACCGACGGTCCTGTTCGTCGACTTGGACGACTTCAAGACAGTCAACGACTCGCTGGGCCACTCGGCCGGTGACAGTCTGCTCATCGCGGTGGCCGAGCGGCTGCGCGCCTGCCTGCGCCCGTCCGACCTGGCCGCCCGGCTGGGCGGCGACGAGTTCGCCGTGCTGCTCGAGCGCAGCGAGACGAACAACGCGCTGGTCGTGGGCGAGCGGATCATGGCCTCGTTGCGGCTCCCCTTCATGATCGAGGGCAACGAAGTGATGGTGCGCGCCAGCGTGGGCATCGCCGAGCGCAACCTGCCCGGTCAGACGGCCGACGAGCTGCTGCGCAATGCCGACGTGGCGATGTACACCGCCAAGGCCGAGGGCAAGGGAAGGGTGGCCATCTTCGAGCCGCAGATGCACGCGGCCGTGGTGGCCCGCCACGCGCTGACCTCGCGCCTCCAGCGAGCGCTGGCCAACAACGAGTTCGTGGTGCTCTACCAGCCCGTCGTCAGGCTGGACACGGGCAAGGTCACCGGCGCCGAGGCGCTGGTCCGCTGGCGGCAGCGCGACGGCAGCCTGGTGGGGCCGGGCGAGTTCGTGCCGCTGGCCGAAGAGACCGGCCTGATCCTGCCGCTGGGTCGCTGGGTGCTCGAGACGGCCTGCCGGCAGGCCGCCCTGTGGCGTGGGCTTGCCCCCGAGAAGCCGCTCAAGATCAGCGTCAACCTCTCCGCGCGCCAGGTCCAGCAGCAAAGCTTCATCGACGAGGTTTCGGACATCCTGCTGCGCACCGGCCTGGAACCCTCAACGCTGGTGCTCGAGATCACCGAGACGGTGATGATGCAGGACACGGCCGCCACCATCGCCAAGCTCAACGCCCTCAAGTCGATGGGCGTGCAGCTGGCCATCGACGACTTCGGCACGGGCTACTCATCGCTCAGCTACCTATCGCGCTTCCCGGTGGACGTGCTCAAGATGGCGCACCCCTTCGTGGAGAGCGCCGACCGCGAGGAGAGTGCCTTCGCGCAGGCGATCATCGCGCTGGGCCACTCGCTGAAGCTGCGCATCGTGGCCGAGGGCATCGAGCGCGCCGACCAGCTCAACGTCCTGCGCCAGCTGGGCTGCGACCTGGGCCAGGGCTTCTACTTCGCCGAGGCACTCCCCGCCGAGCGCGTTACCCAGATCCTTCTCGCTCCGGAGCGCCCGCCGACGGTCGTGCCGATCCGGCCCATGCTCCGCCAACGCATCCGCATTCACGTGCCTTCGACAGTTTCCGCTGGGGGATCGGTGCGCCCCGCCTGACCTCCTCGACGGGGCGCACCGAAGCATAGCCAGTCGGGCCACGCTGGGTTCACCTGGCCCGCCCGGCGGGTTTCTGACAAATGCTCGGCAGGTCAACGCTACGCAGCATCCGGCACCCGTCCGGCGCCCGGTCCACGCTCCCTCAGCTCGCCCACGCTCGCCGGAGGCCAGCTCGGCGGCGGTTACGAGCTCCACCTGGGCACGTGACCGGCTTAGTGCTGACATGCGGAGCAAGTGACGGAATCCGGGCGGCAAGCCCGGTTTAGTGCTGAGATGCCGCACAAATGACGGATCGGCGACCTGCGAGCCGCCCGGCACCCGGCGCCCGCCCGCCGTCTGTCCTGGGCGGCGTGCGACACTGATCGAGATGGTCGGCCGTCGCCTGCTCTCTCACTTCATTGTCGGGGTGCTCGTCGGCGCACTAGCCTCACTGACGATCTCGCTGAACCTGCTCCTCGCAGTGAGCGCCGTGGTGCTCCTCGTCGCCGTGGGGCTGGTCATGCCGCGCTTCGCGTTGCTGGCCGGCGGGCTGGTGGGCATCGGCGGGTCGTGGTCGGCATTAATGGTCCGGCAGGCCGCCATCTGCGAAGCCGCTGCCCAGGTCCACTGCGGCTTCGCCAGCTACCTGCCTCTGATCGCGATCGCCGTGTCGCTGGCGGCGGGCCTGCTCTTCGCCGCGCTCACCCTGCGCCGGCTTGCTCGCGAAGGCCGCCAGCAGCCCGCAGACCGTCCGTGACCGCAACCACGTTGGGACGCGCCCGGGAGCGCGTCCTCGCGATCGGCCGGCGCGAGGGAGATCCGCGCGAGCTGCGCCTGCGCAAGGAGGCGCTGGTCTTGACGGCCGTGACGATCAGCGGCCTGGCCACTATCTGGACGCTGACCTACCTGGTCCTCGGGCGCCCGCTGGCCGCCCTGGCGCCGCTGGCCTTCCAGGTGGTGTCGGTCGTCAGCCTGGTCCACTTCTACAGGACCGGCGACTTCAACGTCCTTCGTCTGGCCCAGATCGTGGCCATCCTCGTGCTCCCCTTCGCCTTGCAGTGGAGCCTGGGCGGGTTCGACAACTCGAGCGCAGTGATGGTCTGGGCCTTCGCCGCGCCGCTCGGCGCACTCGTCTTCTATGGACCGAGCCGCGCGATCATCTTCTTTCTGGCTTACATCGGCCTGGCCGTCTTCTCGGGCATCATCGATCCGCTGCTGCCCGCCGTCCAACCCATGCCGCCGGTGCTCAGGCTGGCCTTCTTCGTGCTCAACATCGGTGGCGTATCGATCGTCACCTATGCCGTGCTGCAGTACTTCGTGCACGCGCTTGTCGCCGAGCAGGAGCGCTCGGACCGGCTGCTGCGCAACGTCCTGCCCGAGGCCATCGCCGAGCGGCTCAAGTCGGGCGAGCAACTGATCGCCAACGACCACCCCCAGGTGACCGTCCTCTTCGCCGACGTGGTCAACTTCACGCCGCTGGCGCGCCGCGAGGAGGCGAGTAGCGTGATCGCCATCCTGGACGAGCTGTTCAGCCGATTCGACGCCCTGGCCGAGAAGCACGGCCTGGAGAAGATCAAGACGATGGGCGACGCCTACATGGCGGTGGCCGGCGCGCCGGAGCCGCGTCCGGACCACGCCCCGGCGGCCGCGCGGATGGCCCTCGACATGCTCGACGAGCTGCAGGGGTACTGCGCGGCCACGGGCCGCGAGATGCAGCTGCGCGTAGGGGTGCACTCCGGCCATGCCGTGGCCGGCGTGATCGGCAAGCGCAAGTTCGCCTACGACCTGTGGGGCGACGCCGTCAACCTGGCCAGCCGGATGGAGTCGCAGGGCCTGCCTGGCCGGATTCACGTGTCGGAGGCCGTGGCCCGCCAGCTGGGCGACGGTTTTCGCTTGAAGGAACGGGGCACGGTCGAGATCAAGGGCCTGGGCGCGATGCGGACGTACTTCGTGGAGCGGGGATGAGCCGGGTCTATCCGCTGGAGTCGCTATACCGGAAGGTCTTCCTGGCGGTTGGTGGGGTGCTGGCCGCCTTCGGGCTCGTATGGCCGCTGATCTGTTTGGCCGTGCTTGGCGGGTTCTCGTTCGACGTGATCGAGCTGGCCATCGTCGGGCTGCCCACGGCGGGCTTCCTGCTGGTCGGGCTGCTGGTGGCGAGTACAGGCAGGATGACTCGGCTCGAATTGCGCGCAGAGGGTCTGGTGCTGCACCTGCCGGGCGGCAGGCTCGAAGCCGGCTGGGAGGATGTCGGCTCGATCGCGCCCGCGCCGTGGGGGCCGTTCAGCGGCCAGGCCCTGGTCCTCACCCGGCCGGCGCGTGGCCGTCGCCCGTGGTGGTTTCGCTTCGTAGGCAGCGAGCTGATGGACCAGACGATACCGCTCTCTCCGTTCGCGCTGCCGCTGCGCGGGAGTAGGCTCGAAGGCGACCTGCGCGGACGCCTGCCGCATCTGTTCGACTAGGCAGAGGCTTCGCCAGCGCATTCGCATCCACGTACCTTCGACAGTTTCCGCTGGGGAAACGGTGCGCCCCGCCTGACCTCGTCGACGAGGCGCAACGCAGCCGCAATCCGCTATCGTGGCCAGCCTGATGAGCCGACCGGAGGAGCGACGGAAAGAGCTGGAGCGCCTGCTCGAGCGCGCTCGCAGGGAGCTGCCCCGCTGGGCGGATTCACCGTCGCACGATCCGGGCACGACGCTGCTGGAGCTGTTGTCCTTCCTGGGCGACACGCTGGCCGAGTACGCCGACGCCGTCGCCGGCGAGGCGTACCTGGGCACAGGCCACCCCCGAGTGCGCCTCGAGATTGCCGGACGCGCATGGCAATCGGTGACCAGCCTGGCCGACTCGGGGCCCGACGATCTCCACTACGTGGTCAGCGAGCGCGAGGACGGGGCGACGGTGGTCGAGTTCGGGGACGGCGTGCACGGTCGGCGCCCGCCGGCCGGCAGCGGGCTGCGGGTCGCCTACCGGCGCGGCGCGCGATGGATGTCGGTCGAGATGCAGGAAGGTCGTGTCATCCTCGACGACGATTCGCCGGCCGTCGAGAAGCGCACCAGCTGACCCCAACATGGGCCGCGCCCATCCCCTGGAGCCGCTGCGCGGCAGCCGCCTGAGGGCCGTGCCGACCTGCGGACGCGGCTGCCGGACCTCTTCGACTGAGGGGCGAGCTTGCTCTGGTCGCAGTTCCTCCAGGTTATTGCTGGGGGGACTGGTAAGTGCGTTCTGCTGCGTGGGAGGGCCCGTGACGCGCCCTCCGTCGCTCCGGTCGTGCACGGGGAGTAGCAGGACGCGGCTGATTCGGCGCCCGAGGCGCAGGCGGCTGCACTCAAGAGTCCACCGGTGCATATCCCGCAAAACAGTCAGCGCCCCAGCTCAGGTGGCGGCAACCGTTGGACTAGGATGCAGCGCGTGATCGTCTGCCCCAGCTGCTCGACCGAAAACTCACCAGGGGCACGCTTCTGCTCGAACTGCGGCACGGCCCTGGCCGGCCACGTGGGCATCCACGAGCGGCGCGTCGTGACGGCGCTATTCGCAGACCTGGCCCGCTCTACCTCACTCGGCGAGCACCTCGACCCGGAAATCGTGCGCGGCATCGTGGGTCGCTTCTTCGAGCTGGCGCGCACGGAGGTGGAGCGGCGCGGCGGCACCGTCGAGAAGTTCAGCGGTGACGCGGTGATGGCCGTCTTCGGTGTGCCGCTGGCCCACGAGGACGATCCGGAGCGCGCCGTGCGGGCGGCCCTGGCCATCAGGGACGGCGTCGCAGCGATCGCGCCTGACACGCAGCAGCGCCACGGGGTCGCCCTCCAGGCACGGATCGGGATCGAGTCGGGCGAGGTCGTCGTGGGCGACCCGTTCGCCGGCGCGACGATGGCCACCGGCGACGCGATGAACATGGCCGCTCGCCTGGAGCAGCAGGCCGAGCCCGGCGAAGTGGTGCTGGGCCAGGCCGCTTACGAGCAGGTCCGCGAGCTGGTCACAGCCCAACCACTCGGCGAGCTCCAGCTGCGCGGCCGCGACGCCACCCTCGCCGGCTGGCGAGTCAGCGAGATCAGCGCGGAGGTCGGCCGGCCGCGCGGCGTGCCGGGCCTACAGGCGCCGCTGACCGGCCGCGACGAGGAGCTCAACCTCCTGCTCGACGCGGCACGCCGCACCCGCCAGGCCGGCAAGGCCGGCCTGTTCACCATCCTCGGAGTGCCCGGCGTGGGCAAGAGCCGGCTGGTGCGCGAGGCGACGGCGCGGCTGGAGGCGGAGGGCTGGTCGGTCGTGCGTGGTCGTTGCCTGCCCTACGGCGAGGGCATCACCTACTGGCCGGTGGCCGAGATGCTGCGCGCGCTGGCCGGCATCACGCCCGACATGTCGGCTGCCCAGGCCCATGAACGCCTGCGGGCGACGGCGCCCGACTCCGATGTCGCCGACCGCCTCGGGCTGACAATCGGTGCCCTAGATCCCGCCAAGCCCAGCCAGGCGGCCGTGGCCGGCGATCGGGAGATTGCCTGGGGCTTCCGCCGGCTGCTTGAGCACCTGACGGCCGACGGCAGTCCGCTGGTGCTGATCTTCGAGGACATCCACTGGGCGGAACCGCCGCTGCTGGACCTGATCGAGTACATCGTCACTTGGGCGCGCGAGTCGCCGCTGCTGGTGATCTGCCCGTCGCGGCCGGAGCTGCTCGACACGCGCCCGTCGTGGGGCGCGGGCCGGATGGAAGCGAGCCGCATCCAGCTCGAGCCGCTCAGCGAGGAGGAGTCGCGCTCGCTGCTGGGTGCCCTGCTCACCGTCGAGGACCTGCCGCCGGCGCTCCGCCAGCGCGTGCTGGATCGGGCAGAGGGCAACCCGCTCTTCGTCGAGGAAGTGGTCCGCATGCTCATCGAGGAGGGCGTCGTCGAGCAGCGCGACGGCCACTGGTACGCGCGCCAGGAGGCGGCCAGCGTGCGCGTGCCGGACAGCGTCGAGGCGCTCATCCGCGCCCGGCTGGACACGCTGCCCACGCCGGAGCGGGCAGTGCTCCAGGCAGCCTCTGTGGTGGGGCGCATCTTCCAGCGCTCGGCCGTGGCGGCCATCTCGCCCTCCGGGGCGAGCGGGCCCCTCGAGCGCCACCTGGAGGAGGCCGTGCTGCGCGACCTCATCACCGAGGAGCGCGCGCCCGACGAGCCCACCTTCCGCTTCCGTCACGTCATCATCCGCGACGTCTGTTATGCCACGCTGCCCAAGGCGCGCCGCTCCGAGCTGCACATGGCCGTCGCCGACTGGCTGCGTGCCTGGGCCAGTGGGCGAATCGAGGAGTTCGTGGAGATCGAGGCGCACCACCTCGAGCAGGCCGTGCTCCTGCGGCGCGAGGTGGAGGGCGGC
>DATKBB010000039.1:0-26023 GCA_035514295.1 Candidatus Limnocylindria bacterium
CTGGCCGCCCGTTTCGACATGCCTGCCGTGGCCGTCGTCTTCGACCTCTCGCCCGGGCAGTACCTGGCCCACAACCGCCTGCGTCCCGGGCGACGGGTGGAGGACGACGTCGTCGCGGCGCAGTCGGCGCTGATGGGCCGCGCGCTGGCCGCCATCGCAGAGGAGGGCTTCGACCGTCTCTTCGTGCTGCGCGAGCCACAGGTCGCGGGAGCGTTGACTGTCGAGCGCACCCGAGCCGACATGCCAGCCCCATTGGCTTAAGGAATGCGGTAGGTCGGCGACCAAGCCCTACACCCACGGATTCAGCGGTCCTTGGGCGTCTGTGCATCCTTTCGGCCAGCACGATTGGCAATCCGACTGCGCAGCGGTCCGCCGGCGGCGCCCGACATTCCATAGGCCAATCCCACTGGCATCGGGACGCTGGCGGCCCATCCACCCGACGAGCGCCGCCCCGCCGGACGCCCTAATCCTCTCGGCGGGTCTCGTCGACACGGCGGAGGGCCAGGGCCGAGATGGCCAGGAAGACGAGCGTCATGCCCATGGCCAGCCGCGGACCCAGCTCGTACAGCGTGCTCTGCTGGGCCGGCGCCACGTCCCACAGCTCGCGCGGCAGCCCGACCAGCACAAGCACGGTCAGCAGCACGCCCGCGCCCATCCGCCCGATGGGTCCGGAAACCGCTGTCGCCACGTTGGAGATGCCCATGTAGCGGCCGGTGGTCGCCTTGGGGATGATGTCGGTCATCAGCGCCCAGTCGACCGCCAGGAAGGCGCCGGCCGAGATGCCGACCGGTACCAGGGAGATCACCATGAAGCCAAAGTCAGGCGCGACGGCGACGCCGGCCATGCCCAGCATGCCCAGCCCGATGCTCAGGTAGATCACGCGCTTGCGGCCCAGGCGATCGGACAGCCGCGCGGCCGGGTACGTCGTCAAGCCGGTGGTCACGCCCAGCACGGCGGTGATGATCAGCAGCGGACCGCCCGTCTCCTCGATCGGGATGCCCAGCGTGCGGACGAGGTAGAAGAACCCCAGGAAGGTCAGCACGGTGGGCGACATCAGGAAGAAGAGGCGCGAGATAAGCAGCCAGACGTAGCTGCGCTGGCGCAGGATGTCCGTGCCCCAGGCGCCCAACGCGATGCGCAGCCAGGAACGTCCCTCGCGCGAAGGCGCCCGGCGGCCCTCGTCGACGAAGAGGACCAGGGGGATCATCGTCACCAGCTCAATCACGCCCAGCCCCAGGGTCGGCCAGAAGAAGGCTTGGCGCGCGAATTCGGCGGCCTCGGGGGTGCCCAGCGGGTGCGGGTTGGCACCCAGCTGGGCGAGGCCCAGCGTCGCGATGGCCACCCCGACGACCTGGCCCAGGATGATCATCACGCCCATCAGCCCGCTGGCCGCGCCGACCTGGCGGGCCGGCACGAGGTCGGGCACGTAACCCTGGAAGGGTCCCTGGGCGAAGTTCGAGGAACTCTGCAGCAGGATCACGAAGGCGAGGATGGCCACAAATTCGTTCGAGCTGGCCACGCCCCACAGGAACACCATGTCGAGCAACGTGCCGATGACGATGTACGGCTTTCGCCGGCCCCAGCGCGTGACCGTGTAGTCGGAGATGGCCGCCACGGTGGGCTGGACCAGCACGGCAATGAAGATGGGCAAGGTTTCGACCAGCGCCACGTAGGTGGGCGCGAGCGTCTCGCCGAACTGGGCCGTGAAGCGGGCCTGGTAGATGACGTAGCCCAGGCCGGCCCAGATGACGTTGATGCCCAGCCAGTAGAGCGACAGGTTGAGCAGGTGCGCCCAGGGCAGGGGAGTGGTCGGGCGGCCGGTGGCCGCTGCTCCAGGAGTGCCGATAGCTGTCTCGCCGGCTACCTGTGCCACGTGGCCTCCCTGCGCTGAATCAGTGCCTGATCATGCAGGAGACGTCAACGGCGCCGGGCGCGTTACGGCGCGGCGGCAGGGGATAGAGAGCCGCCCCGCGCTCAGGCGGGGCGGTTGACGGGCTTCAGCGTGCCCAGGCAGTCCGGGTTCGTGGACCCTTCGCAGGGATCCTTGCGAACCGGGGCGGCGGTTGCGACGAACGCCACCTTCGCCAGGCGGGCCTCGTCGGCGTGCCGCAGCCTGCTCGCCATGACGGCCGGAACGAGTAGTTCGGTACCACGCATCTTCACTTCACCTCCTTTCGAGACATCTCACGCTTGTAAGTCATCTGTCTAACACTGACCTTGACGAAGTGGTTGCACTCCAAGTTCCATTCGTTTGCCTACCTAGCCCAGGTAGCGCTGCAGCTCGAGGCCGGCTTCACGCACGCGGTCTCGGCGCAGGCTGTAGTAGGTCATGCTGCCCTCGTCGGTCACCGTCACGAGGCCCGCTGCACGCAGCAGGGCGAGGTGATGCTTCATGGTCGGCTTGGACAACTCGAGCTGCTGGGCGAGCTCGGTCAGGTACCAATCCCTGTCCGACAGCAAGCGCAGCACGCGCATGCGCGTGGAGTCACCCAGGGCGCGGTAGAGGCGGACGGCCGCCTGCGGGGGCACCGACGAGTCGGTCGGACCCATCGCATCTTCGGTCAGCGGGTAGACGAACAGGCGCCAGTCGGAGCCCTGGAAGATGTGGTTGAAGGGCCGACCGAAGTAAGTGGGGGCCATGATCACGCGCCTGGCGTTGGCCTCCGGCAGCCAGCGCAAGCCGCCGGTCGTGCGTTCGATCAGCTCCACAGGCTCCAAAGCATGGCGATCCGACCGGCGGGCCAGGAGGTCGCGCTCGAGCATGTCCGCCACGCGCGGCTCGATCTCGCGGTAGACCGGCAACCAGGCCTCGATCGAGCGGCGCAGCCGGCCGATCTTGCCGGACATGTCGCCCATGAACGAATCGACGATCGCGCGCTGCTTGTCGTCCAGGGCCGCGTGCGCCATGTCGAGCGCGCCGCGCTCGCCATCGACGACACTGTCGGCCAGCTCTTCGGCGCCGGCATAGCAGAGCACGTCGCGCACGATGTAGCGGGCCAGCTCGCGGTCGCTCAACTGGCCGACCGCCTCGGCGAAGTCGGCCGCGTCGCGCAGCTCCGGCCGCTCGACGATGATCGAGGAGATGCCGCCGAAGGCGCCCAGCGCGCTCTCGCCGAAGCACTCCTCCAGATCCTGGCGGGCAGCTTCGGGCAGGGCCTTGCGCTGGCGCTCGAGCCAGGCCACGTCCTCGGGCAGCAGCTCGGCCTCGTTGCCGGTCAGGACCATGAGGCTGACCACGAAGTCGTAGGCGGTGCGGGCATCAAAGTCGACTTCGGCCAGCGCCCGCCGGCCCACGTGGTCGCGCACCCTGGGGCGCTGCGTGTCTGCAGCGCCGCGGGTCCGTGGCTGCGTCGATCGTGGTGCCATGGTTCTGGCCGTTCTCCTTGCTAACCGCTGTTAGATAGATTTCTAACACATGGCCGACTCGCCGTCAAGCTGCCGTACTTGGCGGCGGGTGGCACAATCCACCTGTGCCCAAGACGCCAGCCCAGGACCCGGCGGCAGACCGCGCCGATCTGCCCCACATCCGTTTCAGCCAGCGCCGCCTGCCCAACGGCCTGCGCGTGATCGTGGCCCCCGACAATCTCGCGCCGGTGGTGGCCATCAACGTTTGGTACGAGGTCGGGTCGCGTCATGAGCAGGCCGGCCGGACCGGCTTCGCGCACCTCTTCGAGCACTTCATGTTCCAGGGCTCGCGCCACGTCTCCAAGACGGAGCACTTCAGCATCGTCCAGCGCGCCGGCGGCGTGAATAACGCCTCGACCTACTTCGACCGGACGAACTACTACGAGACACTGCCCTCGCACCAGCTGGAGGTGGCCCTCTGGCTGGAGGCGGACAGGTTGGCCACCCTGCTCGACGCGCTCGACCAGGAGAACCTGGACAACCAGCGCGAGGTGGTCAAGAACGAGAAGCGCCAGAGCTACGACAACCGGCCCTACGGCTCCTTCTACGAGAAGCTGATGGAGGCCGCCTTTCCTCCCGAGCACCCCTACCACCACATTCCCATCGGCTCGATGGAGGACCTCGACGCGGCCACGCTCGACGACGTGACCTCGTTCTTCAAGGCTTGGTACGCGCCTAACAACGCGGTGCTCTCGATCGTGGGCGACGTGGACGAGGAAGAGGCCCACGCCGCCGCAGCGCGCTACTTCGGGCCAATCCCGGCCAATCCGGGCATCCGCCAGCCGGTCCTGCCGGTGGTTGCGCCGCGCATCGGCCGGGAGGTGCGCCAGGTAGTGCCGGACGAAGTTCCCCTGGTGCGCGTCCACTTCGGCTTCCGCTGCCCGCCCTATGGCACGCGCGAGTTCGACGCGCTCGAGGTTGCCTCGCAGATCCTGGCCGGCGGCAAGGGCAGCCGGCTCCATCGGCGGCTGGTGCGCGAGCGCCGGCTGGCGCAGGACGTGACCGCCTTCGGGCTGCCGCTGGTCGGCGGGGCGACGTTCTTCGGCGGCTGGATCACCGCCCGCCCGGAGGTGCCGGCTGAGGTCGCCGAACAAGCCTTCGTGGAGCAGCTCGAACGCCTGGGCGGCGAGGAGCCGCCGACAGAGGACGAGCTGCTGCGCGCGCGCGCACTCATCGAGGCCAGCGAGCTTGGCGCGCTGAGTCGTGTGGAGGAAGTGGCCGACCGGCTGTCGATGTACGCCACGCTCTTCGACCGGCCGGAACTGATCAACGAGCAGCTGCCGCGCTACCTGTCAGTGACGGCCGACGAGATTCGCGACGCGGCCCGCGAGGTGTTTCGGGCCGACAACCGGGTGGTCCTGACCTACGTGCCGGCCGCCCTGGCCAGCGGCGAAGCAGCTTGAGGATAGGTACGGAGTGAACGACGAGAGCCGCGCCGGGCACATTGGCCATCCCGGTTTCAGCAGGGACGAGACAGACCCCGAGCAGGGGTTCGTGACCGACCAGGACCCGCTGGCCGATGTCGTCGACGAAGGCGCCGATGTCCTCACCCAGCAGCCGCCCGCGTCGGCCGCCGTGGCTACCGGCGAGCCCGACCTTTCGGTGCTGGACGTGCGGCCTACGGCCGGCCCGCCGCGCGAGTACCACTTTCCGGCGTTTGAGCGCGGCCGGCTGGCCAACGGCCTGACGCTGCTCGCCGTCAACCTGCCCGGTCGCGCCCTGCTGGCCGCCCAGCTGATACTGCCCGGCGGCGCCACGGCCGAGCGGGCCGCGCAGGCCGGCGTGACGGCCCTGACGGCCCGGGCGCTGACCGAGGGCACGGCCCGCCTGGACGCCGTCGAGTTCGCCGAGGCGGCGGAGCGGCTGGGCGCCGAGCTGCACGCCGAGGCGAGTTGGGAGGCACTCAGCTGCAGCCTGGAGGTGCCTCGCTCCAGGTTCGCCGCGGCGCTCGCCCTGCTGGCCGAGATGACGCTGGAGCCGCGCTTCCCCGAAGACGAAGTCGCCCGCCTGCGCGAGGAGCGGCTCAACGACCTGTTGCAGGCGCGCGCGGATCCGCGCCGCCGCGCAGAGCGAGTCTTCCCCGAGACCATCTACGACCCGGCCAGCCCCTACAGCCGGCCGCTGGGCGGCACGGACACGACGGTGCGCGAGATCGAACGGGCAGCCGTCGTGGAGCGCCACCTGGCAAACCTCGATCCGGCCTCGGCCACGCTCGTCGTGGCCGGCGACCTGATCGGGCTGGACGTGCCCCGGCTGGTCGAAGAGCACTTCGCCGCCTGGCAGCACCGTCCCGCGGCCGCTCGTGACGAGAGCGCGGGCGCGCACCCCGCCGGGCCGCGGGTCGTGCTGGTGGACCGGCCTGGCTCGTCGCAGTCGGAGTTGCGCATCGGCCATGTGGGTCTGCCCCGCAGCACGCCCGAGTTCCACGCCGTGGCGGTGCTCAACGCGATCCTCGGCGGCGCGTTCAACTCGCGCCTCAACCGCCTGCTGCGCGAGGAGCTGGGCTACACCTACGGCGTGCACTCGAGCTTCGATATGCGGCGCGGGGCCGGGCCGTTCGTGGTGCGCACCGGCGTCGAGACCGATGTCACCGTGGCCGCCATCACGGAGGCCATGGGCGTGCTGCGCGCCATCCGCCAGGCACCCGTCGAGCCGGCCGAGCTCGAGATCGTGCGCGACTACCTGGTGGGCATCTTCCCGCTGCGTTTCGAGGTCTCGGCGGCCGTCGCCGGCGCGCTGGCCGGGCTGGCCATCTTCGAGCTGCCCGACGATGAGCTGGACGAGTACCGTCCGCGGATCGCCGCCGTGCAGGCAAGCGACGTGCTGGCCGCCGCTCGGCGCCATGTGCGGCCGGACGAGGCCTCGATCGTGATCGTGGGCGACGCCACGCGCATCGAGGGGCCGCTGCGCGACGCCCAGCTCGGGCCGCTGACCGTCGTCCCCGCCGACGCTGCGCCGGGGTGATCCTGGTCGTCGGCCGGCCGCGGCTGGGCGAGAGGGGAGAGCTGGAGGGCAATGCCGCGCGCGTGGCGCTGGCCGCGGCGCAGGCCGGCGGGCGCGTGGAGCTGGTGGGCAGCGTCGGCGACGCCGCGGCGGGCGAGGCGGCCGCGCTGGCGCTGGGCCGGGCGGGCGTCGGACACGCCGCCTTGCTGCGCGATCCAGCGGCGCAGACGGCGCGCCAGGCGGGAAAGGAACGGCTGCCGCGGCTGGACGCCAACGACCTCCAGCTCGGCCTGAGCTACCTGGCCGACTGCCGCGTGCTGGTGCTGGCCGAGTCGCTGGAGCCGGCTGCCCAGCAGGTGGCCCTGGAGGCTGCCGACTATCACGGCGCGTGGCTGATCATGCTGCACGACGGCGAGCGCGAGCTGCCCACTGACCTGCCGGCGAAGGCAACTGTGCTGGGCGTGCCGCAGGAAGACGGCGGCGCTTTCACGCAACTCGTGGGCCGCTATGCCGCGGCGCTGGCTCGTGGCGAGCCGGCCGAGCGGGCCTGGCAGGACGCCCTGGCCGGCAGCGGCTGGGAGGAACCGGCAGGCGCCACGGTCCGGCCGTCCGAGGAGTGAGCGAGCCGCTGCTGGTCTACGGCCCGGCCAGCCTGGAGCACGACTTCGGGCCCGACCATCCGCTCACGCCGCTTCGCTTCGGGCCCTCCATCGACCTATTGCGCAGCCTGGGCGCAGAGCGGATCGTCGAGCCACGGCAGGCGATCGACGAGGAGCTTCAGCGGCTGCATGCGCCGGGCTACGTGCGCACCGTGCGCGCCTTTTCGGACGACACCTGGCTGCCGCCGGAAGCAGGCATCGGGTTGGGTGACACGCCGGCCTTCGCCGGCATGCACGAAGCGGCGGCGGCCGTGGCCGGCGGCTCGCTGGCGGCCGTCGACGAAATCCTCGCCGGCCGAGCGCTGCACGCCTTCCATCCCGGCGGCGGGCTGCACCACGCGATGGCCGACCGAGCCGGCGGCTTCTGCATCTACAACGATGTCGCGCTGGCGGTCGCGCGGGCACGCGACGCGGGCCACCGGGTGCTCTACGTCGATCTCGACGTGCACCACGGCGACGGCACGCAGGCGCTCTTCTGGGACGACCCGCAGGTGCTGACCTTCTCGATCCACGAGAGCGGCCTGTCACTCTTCCCGGGCAGCGGCTTCGTCGACGAGACCGGCGCCAGGGCCGCGGCGGGCAGGTCGGTCAACGTGCCGCTGCAGGCCTACAGCGGCGATGCGTCGTGGGCAGAGGCGGTCAGCAGCCTGCTCCCGGCTCTGGCGGAGGCCTTCCGGCCGACTTTCCTGGTCACCCAGCACGGCTGCGACAGCCATGCCCTCGACCCGCTGGCCCACCTGCGCCTGACGACTCGGTCGTACCAGCTGGCCACGCGGCTGCTGGACGAGCTGGCCCACCGCCACGCCGAAGGGCGCTGGCTGGCAACGGGCGGCGGAGGCTACGACGCCTACCGCGTCGTGCCTCGCTCATGGGCGCTGGTCTGGCTGGCCCAGGCGCATCGGCCGCCGCCCGAGCAGACCGATCCGGCCTGGCGCGAACGCTGGGCCGCGGCCGCCGAGCGCTACGGCCAGTCGCCCCCACCGGTGCACTTCATAGACCCCCCCGACCTGGTCGGCCCCGAGCCGCCCCAGCTGGCCGAGGCCAACCGGCGCACGGCCCAACGGGCCCTGGCCGCCGCGCTCAAAGAACTGGGCGCCCAGCCGGAGTCCGGCTGAGCGCCCAGTAGCTGTCGTGGGCTGCGTGTCTAGCGCAGGACCACGAAGGCGTCCAGGTCGACGCGAGCGCCGGAGCCCGCGCCGTGCAGGCGCACCTCGATCGTGCGCTTGGCACTCGTGTCCCAGCGGCGGCTGAAGACGATCCGCCGCTTGTCGAGCGAGGCCGTGCGCAGGTCGATCGTGGCGCGCAGGTTGCCGTTGACGTACACGTCGGCCTTGCCCCGGTTGGGCCCGGTCAGGGCCACCAGCGCGACCTGCCGGCCGGTGAAGGTGAACGTTGCCCGCGCCCCGGCCTGGGCCGAATGGCGGACCTTGCCGCCCAAGGTCTTGGCGATGGAGGACGTGCTCCAGTCACCGCGGTAGGTGACCGCACTGCTCTCGGCCTGCGCCAGGCTGACCGTGAACTGGGCGGAGCTCACCCAGCCGCTCCAGACGCCCTGGCTGTCGCGCGCCCGGGCCGAGACGAAGTAGCTGCCGGCCGGCAGCTTGAGGACCGCCCGGGGCTCGTCCGAGTCGGGCAGCGTGACGTCCGTCCAGCTCTCGCTGCCGTCGCGTGAGACACGCAGCTGATGGCTGGTGACGCTGGCGGCTGAGGAGTTTGCCGACCAGTTGACGTCCACCCGGACCAGGCCGGACGGTGTCACCTTGGCGCCGGGCAGCAGCGCTGTCGTCGGCCGGCTGACCGACGGCCCGCCCAGACTCTCGTTGCCGCCGTCGTCGACGAGCACCGCGCCGGAGGTGACGGTGGTGCGGTTGCCGGCGACATCGCGCACGGTCAACTGCCAGCGGAAGCAGTAACCGCGCTTCAGGCTCTGGTTGTAGTCATCATGGCGGGTCTCCGCGCTGCCCACGTCCGTGTAGCTGACGCTGTCGCAGGTGCCCGGAATCCTGACCTCGCCGCGCTGGCGCTGCAGCGTGCGGCCATAGATGCCCGAGCCGGCGTCGCTCTCGGTCCACGACACGAGGACGTTCGTCGACGACTGCACGGTCAGCCCGGCAGAGGGTGAGCGGAACTGGACATTGGGCGGCGAGCCGTCGATGCGGACGTCGATCTTGCGCGTGCTGACCAGCTCGCCGTCCGACGCGCGCAGCGTCACGCGATGCATGCCGCTGTCTGTGCCGGGCTGGACATGCAGGGTGAGCGAGCCGTTGCTGCCACTGATCGTGCCCGTGCCGGTCAGCCCGGCCGGCGCGTCACGCAGACTGAGCGAAACGGGGGCATTGTGGCCGTGGCTGCGCGAGACGCCGACCGACACGCGGCTGCCCTGGCCCAGCCAGCCGGAGGGCACCGATGTGCCGTCGATGTCGAAGGTCGGCGGCGGGCCGTAGCTGCCCAGCCAGAGCAGCTTCTCGTGCCGGTTGTCGGGATCGGTGGACGTCCGCCAGTCCAGCGTGCCCGCGTGCTGGAGAGCCATCTTGACCTGCTGCGGCCTGGCTGCGGGGTAGCGCACCATGTATAGCGCGGCGCCGCCGGCCACGTGCGGGGTGGCCATCGAGGTGCCGCTCATCCAGGCGTAGCGAGCGCCGGGGTAGGTCGACACGACGCACTTGCCGGGCGCGGTCAGGTCGATGACCGCGCCGAAGTTGCTGAAGTTGGCGAAGGTGTCGTCGGCGTCGGCCGAGTAGAACGGGCAGTAGTCGGCCTGGCGTGCCAGCCCGCCCGGCTTGCCGTCGTAGTCGACGATGGCCGAGACGGTCACCACCGAGGGGTAGGCGGCCGGCCGGTAGTACCTGGCGTTGCGCTCGTCGTTGCCGGCGGCGACGGCGTACAGCACGCCCGCCTGCACAGAGCGGCAGATGGCCCTGTGCACGGCGTCCCCGGCGGGCACGCCGCAGTCGCGGTTGTCCGCGTTGGGCAGGCCGAAACGCAGGCTCATGTTGGCCACTTCGATGAGTTGCCCGCTGGGCACCGATTTGTCCTTCTGGGCGGTCACCCAGTCGATGCCGCAGACCAGCCAGGAAAGGTAGCCCGTGCCGCGCTCGTTGAGCACCTTGACCGACCAGATGCGCGCGCCCGGAGCGACGCCCACGACGCCGATGCCGTTGTCGAGCGCTGCGGCCGTGCCGGCCACGTGCGTGCCGTGACCGTGCTGGTCGCCCCACGCGCCGCGGTTCGAGCCGGTGCAGTTGTAGCCACCGGCCACGTTCAGATCCGGGTGATTGGGATCGACGCCCGTGTCGAGGATAGCGATGTCGGCATCGACGCGGCCGCCATCGCCGGCGATGCCGGCGATGGGATTCTTGGTCGCGCCGACGCGTACGATGCCTGCCGGCATTCTGGGCGAGTCGCTGGTGGTGATGCGGATACCGGCCACGCCGCCATCGCCCACCAGGCCGTCGTCCAGGCTGACCTGGGCGTCGGGCATGACGAAGGCAACGGCAGGATCGTTCCTGACCTGGCGTAGCTGGGCGGCGCTGAGGTTGGCGGCAAAGCCGCCCACGGCGCTGTCATAGACGTGCTTGGGCTTTACGCGAAGGCTGGCGGCCACGTCGTTGACGCGGCGCGATACCTTGGCGCGGTCGATGGACGGCAGCGCGCGCGGCTGCCCGCTGACGACCGGGAAGGTGCCCCCGGCGGTCTGCGAAGCCTGCGTCGGACGCCCGACGGCCTCGTCCTCGAAGACGACAATGTACGAGCCCCCCACCGGTTCCGCGAAGACCACTCCGGCCTGCGCGACGACGGTGACGAGGACCAACAGCGCGCTGGCAAACTGAACTCGACGGCGCAAGGGGATCCCCTCCTCCCTGTTCCAGATGACCCGCCGACCGTAGGCCGGGCCCGTGGCAGGCACCACGGCGCCGTCGTACCGGTTCGGACAGGACCATGGGGCAATCCGGCGTATTTCGACCGCTTGTTCTATTCCGGTTGCGCGCCTATACTCGGCCTCCCGTGGCCGCCGATCCGCTGGCCGTCTTCCGGCCCTCTACCGCTGACTGGTTCCGCTCGTCCTTCGCGGAGCCCACCGAGGCGCAGGCGAAGGGCTGGCCGGCCATCGCTTCCGGCCGGCACACGCTGGTCTGCGCGCCCACCGGTTCGGGCAAGACGCTGGCCGCCTTCCTATGGAGCCTGGACCGGTTGCAGGCCGAACCTCCGCCGGACGACCCGCTCCGGCGCCTGCGCGTGCTGTACGTCTCGCCGCTCAAGGCACTGGTCCACGATGTCGAGCGCAACCTGCGCGCGCCGCTGGCCTGCATCGCCCGCGTGGCCGCGCAGCGGGGCGAGGAAGCGCGGGCAGTGCAGGTGGCCATGCGCACCGGCGACACGCCGGCCGACGAGCGGCGCGCATTCGGGCGCCGCCCGCCGGACATCCTGGTCACCACGCCCGAGTCGCTCTACCTGCTGCTCACCTCTGCCGCGCGGCAGGCGCTGCGCAGCGTGGAGTGGGTCATCGTCGACGAGATCCACGCGCTGGCCGGCACGAAACGCGGCGCCCACCTGGCGATCTCGCTCGAGCGGCTGGAGGCGCTGGCCGCCCGTCCGCCGCAGCGCATCGGGCTGTCCGCCACGCAGCGGCCGTTGGAAGTCGTCGCGTCGTACCTGGGCGGACGCGACGCCGGCGGCGCGCCGCGCCCCGTGACCATCGTGAATGCCGGCGTGCGCAAGCCGCTCGAGCTCAGCGTGGTGGTGCCGGTGGAGGACATGGCTGCCCTTGGCGAGAGGCTGCCCGCGAGCGAGGCGCCGGGCGGCCCGGCGGCCGCGCCGGAGGCGCGCAACTCCATCTGGCCGGCCGTCCACCCGCGCATCCTGGAGCTCATCCGCGCCCACCGCAGCACCATCGTCTTCGTCAACAGCCGCCGCCTGGCCGAGCGGCTGGCCCAGCGGCTCAACGAGCTGGCCGGCGAGGAGCTGGTGCGCGCCCATCACGGTTCGCTCGCGCGCGAGGAGCGGTTGATCGTGGAGGAGGCGCTGAAGGAGGGCCGCCTGCCGGCACTCGTGGCCACCTCCAGCCTCGAGCTGGGCATCGATATGGGCGCGGTGGACCTGGTCATCCAGGTCGAGTCGCCGGGCTCGGTGGCCAGCGGGTTGCAGCGCATCGGGCGGGCCGGCCACCAGGTGGGCGAGCCGTCGCGCGGGGTGATCTTCCCCAAGTACCGCGGCGACCTGCTCGAGTGCGCAGTCGTGACCAGGGCCATGCACGAGGGCGAGATCGAGCCGACGGTCGTCCCCCGCAACCCGCTCGACGTGCTGGCCCAGCAGATGGTGGCCACGGCCGCCGAGCGGCGCTGGACGGTAGACCAGCTGTACGCGCTGGTGCGCCGCGCCGAGAACTACGCCGAGCTCGGGCGCGACACCTTCGAGGCGGTGCTGGCCATGCTGGCCGGCCACTACCCGGCCGACGAGTTCGCCGAGCTGCGCCCGCGCCTCATCTGGGATCGCGCGGCGGGCACGGTCGAGAGCCGGCGCGACGCACGCACGGTGGCAGTCATCAGCGGCGGCACCATCCCCGATCGCGGGCTGTTCGGCGTCTACCTTGCCGCGGACGGCGAGGGTGACGCGCGCCCGTCGTCGCGCACGACCAGGGCCCGCCCGGCGCGGGGCGGCGGCCGGCGGGTGGGCGAGCTGGACGAGGAGATGGTCTACGAGGCGCGCGAGGGCGAGGTCATCCTGCTGGGTGCCAGCGCCTGGCGCATCGAGGAGATAGGCCACGACAGGGTGCTGGTCAGCCCCGCCCCGGGCGAGCCGGGCAAGGTGCCCTTTTGGAAGGGGGAGGGGCCAGGCCGGCCGGTGCCGCTGGGCCGGGCCCTGGGTCGCTTCACGCGCGAGATGAGCGACCTGGCCGGCGGCGGGCGGGCCGGGCGGCGCAAGGCGGAGAAGGTCCTGCGCGAGGAGCACGACCTCGACGAGCTGGCCGCCGGCAACCTGCTCGACTACCTCGCCGACGAGCGCGAGGCGACGGGCGTCTTGCCCACCGACCAGACGATCGTGCTGCAGCGCTTTCGCGACGAGCTGGGCGACTGGCGCGTCTGCCTGCTGACGCCTTTCGGGGCCCGTGTCCACGCTCCCTGGGCGCTGGCGATCGAGGCCCGCCTGCGCGAGAAGACCGGCCTGGAAGTGCAGCCGATGTGGTCGGACGACGGCATCGTCCTGCGCCTGCCGCAGACCGATGAATTGGGCGTGACGGCGACCTCGAGCGGTCCGGCCGCGGCCGCCGAGGAAGCGGTCGTCATCTCGCCGACGGAGATCGAGGAGCTGGTGGTCGGCGCGCTGGGCGGCTCGGCGCTCTTCTCCAGCCGCTTCCGCGAGAACGCGGCCCGCGCCCTGCTACTGCCCCGCCGGCGGGCCGGCCAGCGCACGCCGCTGTGGCAGATGCGGCAGCGCTCGGCCCAGTTGCTGGCCGTGGCCAGCCGCTTCGCATCGTTCCCCATCGTGCTGGAGACCTACCGCGAGTGCCTGCAGGATGTCTTCGACCTGCCCGCCCTGCGCGGCATCCTGGCCGCCATCGAACGGCGCGAGATCCGGGTGGTGAGCGTCGAGACGCGCCGCGCATCGCCCTTCGCCAGCTCGCTGCTCTTCGACTACATCGCGTCATACATGTACGAGGGGGACGCGCCGCTCGTCGACCGGCGCGCGCAGGCGCTGGCTCTCGACCGAGAGCTGCTGCGCGAGCTGCTGGGCGCCGAAGAGCTGCGTGAGCTGCTCGACGCCGAAGCGCTGGCCGAGCTCGAGCTGGAACTCCAGTTCCTGAGAGCCGAACGGGCCGCTGGCTCGGCCGACGCGGTCCACGACCTCCTGCGCCGGCTGGGCGACCTGCGCAGGGACGAGGTCGCGGCACGCGTCCGCGGACAGGACGAGCGCGCGCGCGAGGCGGCCGCCGGGGAGTGGCTGGAGGCGCTGCTGGCCGATCGCCGGGCGCTGCGCCTGCGCGTCGGCGGCGAGGAGCGCTGGATCGCCATCGAGGACGCCGGCCGCTACCGCGACGGACTGGGCGTGGCCCTGCCCGTGGGAGTGCCGGAGGCTTTCCTGGCGGCGCAGCCTGACGCGCTGGCCGGCCTGCTGGCCCGCTGGGCACGGCACCATGGGCCTTTCGTGGCGCGTGAGCCGGCCGTCCGCTGGGGGCTGGCCGAGGCGGTGGCCGAGCGCGAGCTGGAGGCGCTGGCCGCGGCCGGCACGCTCCTGCGCGGCGAGTTCCGGCCGGCTGGGACCGAGCGGGAGTGGTGCCACCCGGAGGTGCTCCGCCTGCTGCGCCGCCGTTCGCTGGCTCGCCTGCGGCGCGAGGTTGAGCCGGTCGAGCCACAGGCGCTGGGCCGATTCCTGCCCGGTTGGCAGGGCGTGGGGGCGTCGCGCGGAGGCGTGGAGCGGCTGGCCGAGGTGGTTGCCCAGCTGGAAGGCACGCCCCTGCCGGCCAGCGTGCTGGAGCGCGACGTGCTGCCCGCCCGCGTTCGCGGCTACAGCCCGCGCCTGCTCGACGAGCTGGGCGCCGCCGGCGAGGTGGTGTGGGCCGGCCTGGGCTCGCTGGGCCGCGACGATGGCCGCATCGCGCTGTACCGGCCGGACCGGCTGGCGCTGTTGCTGCCGGCCGCCGCCGGTGCCGCCGCCGGTGCCGCAGCCGGCGAGCGGCCGCAGGGCTGGCTGCACGACGCCATCCGTCGCCATCTCGCCGAGCGCGGAGCCTCCTTCTATCGCGACCTGCTGGCCGCCGCCGCCCGCGCGGCGGCCCAGGCCGGACAGCGGTCGCCCGGCGAGCGCGAGCTGCTCGACGCGCTGTGGGACCTCGTCTGGTCAACCGAGATCACCAACGACACCTTCGCGCCGTTGCGTGCGCTGCGCTGGCCGCGCAGCTCCTCACGCCGCGCGCCGGGGGCAAGGCCGCGCTTCGCTGCCGCCTCGCGCATGGGCCCACCCGAGGCAGCCGGGCGCTGGTCGCTGATGGGCGACGCGGTGGCGGCAGCAGTCGCGCTGCGCGGCGGGAGCGAGCCCACCGACACGGAGCGCCGCCATGCCCAGGCGCTGCGCATGCTGGAAGCAGGCGGACTGGTCACGCGCGACGCGGTGGCAGCCGAGGCGTTGCCCGGTGGCTTCGCCGCCGTCTACCCCGTGCTGCGTGAGCTGGAGGAGCGCGGGCGCGTGCGACGGGGCTATTTCGTGGAGAGGCTGGGCGGCGCGCAGTTCGCCCTGCCGGCGGCCCTCGATCGCCTGCGCGCGGCGCGCGGCGACCCCGGCGGCGACCGGCCTGCGAGCGAGCCCCTGCTGCTGGCCGCCGCCGACCCGGCCAACCCGTACGGCGCCGTGCTGGCGTGGCCTCGGCACTCGGACGACGACCGCCGGCCGCTGCCGCGCGCGGCGGGCGCCTACGTCGTGCTGCTCGACGGTGAGGCCGTGCTTTACCTCGAGCGCGGCGGACGATCCCTTCAGACGCTGCCCGCCTTTGGCACGCTCGGCGCGGCTGCCACCGCCCTTGCCGCTTTACGTCAACTGCCCGTCGATGGCCGCCTGCGCTCGCTGAGCATCGAGCGCATCGACGGCGTGCCGGTGGCCGACTCGATCCATCGGGCAACGCTGGCCGAGGCCGGCTTCCAGCCGGGCTACCGCGGCTGGCAGGTGCGTCTCGCCGGTTCGGCGAGTGCCTGAGGGGGACACGCTGGCGCGCACTGCGCGCGTACTGGGTAATGTGCTGGTCGGGCAGCAGGTGGTGGCTGCCCGCGGCCGGCCTGGAGGGGCGCAACTGGAGTGGGTAGTCGGCCGCACCGTCGAAAGCGTGGAGGCGCGCGGCAAGCACCTGCTGATTGGCTTCTCGGGCGGCCTCAGCCTGCACACCCACCTGGGCCTGCATGGCTCGTGGCATCGTTACCGCTCGGGCGAGCGCTGGCGGCGGCCGGCCAGCCGGGCCGTCGCCGTGCTGGATGTGGCCTCGGCCGTCTGCGTCTGCTTCGATGCGCCCAGGGTCGAGCTGATCGAGACGCGCGCCCTTGCCCTCCATCCGGCGCTGGCCGGCCTGGGCCCGGACGTGGCTCGGCCGGACTTCGAGCCGCGCGCTGCGTTGGCCCGGCTGCGGAGCGAGGGCAGGCAGGACGAGGCAGTCGGCGAGGCGCTGCTCGACCAGCGGGCCGTCGCCGGGCTGGGCAATGTCTGGCGCAACGAGCTGTGCTTCATCGAGCGGCTCAGCCCGTTCAGCCCGCTGGCGGACGTGCCCGACGAGGTCCTGCTGCGCCTGCTCGAGCGGGCGGCTCGGCTGGTGGCGGCCAGCACGCAGAGCGGCAGGCGGGTGACGACCGGCTCACGGGCGGCGCCGCTCTTCGTCTATGGCCGAGCCGGCCGGCCCTGTCGCCGCTGCGGCACGCTCGTCGAAAGCCGCGTCGCCGGCGAGCGGCTGCGGAGAGTCTACTGGTGCCCGCGTTGCCAGCCCAGGGCGCCCGGCGCTCAGCCGTAGCCGAAGAACGCGCGCACCTCGCGCCTGACCTCGCTGCCGCTGCGCGGCAGCCGCCGCCTGACGTCAGGCAGGCTCGCTCGCCAGTCGCGCGTCCAGAGCCAGGGCACGGCTCCCCAGGCGAGCAGCAGGTAGTCGATGCGCGGCGGGCGCGGGTAGAACAATGCGACCTCGATCTGTTGCAGCGTGAGCGGCCAGGTGGCCAGCGTGAGCACGGCGGCCACGGCCAGCAAGGCCACGCCCCACAGGCGCGCCCGCGGCGGCAGGAAGAAGATCAGCAGCCCAGGCAGCCACTTCATGGCGGCCGCCACGGCCCACAGGCCACCGCCCAGGCGCGGGCCGGCGAACTGCGCCGCGAAGATGCCCACCACGAGCAGCAGGCCCACATTGCCCGTGTCGAGGTTGGCCGCCAGCGGCGCTCCCAGAGCGGCGACGAGCAGCGCGGTGGCCAGCGGCCGGCGCTCGTAGGCCCAGGCCACGCTCCAGGCGAAGAGCGCGACGCTGGCCGCCCGCCAGATGAACCAGGCCACGCTCCAGGGCAGCAGCGCCCAGGGCGCGAAGAAGTACAGCGTCCAGGGCGCGTAGGCGTAGGGCATGAACGGCTCGGCCGGCGCGTAGTAGTTGCCGCCGTCGAGCCAGGTGCGCACCGCCGCCCAGTAGGCCACAGCGTCGGCTCCGGCCAGCTCGCCGCGCGCGTAGAGGAAGGCCAGGATGATGCCGCCGGTCAGGCCGAGCAGCAGTGCGGCCGCCAGCCGGCGGGGGTCACGCAGGCGACCCAGCGAGATGTACGAGCCGCGGGGCAGCATGGCAAGAGGGTAGAGGGCGGGGCTCCGTTCGTCCTCCTCAGCCCGAACGTGTTGGGCGCCCCCGCCCGGCGCACATCCTAACCGCCCTGTCCAGTAGCGTGGCAGCCGCCGACTCTCGCGCGGATATACTCCGCCGATGACCGAGGGGCATGTCATCGTGATCGGTGGCGCCGAGGACAAGGTTCGCGAGCGAGTCATCCTGGCGCGTTTCGTGGCCCTCGCCGGCGGGCCGGACGCCCGCATCGCGGTCATCAGCACGGCTTCCTCATTGGGCCCGCTGGCCGGCGAGATGTACCGCCGCGTGTTCACCGAGCTGGGTGCGCGCGAGGTGCAGCCCATCCACGCCATGACTCGCACGCAGGCCAACGAGCCGGCCAACGCGCGCACCGTAGGCGACGCCACGGGCGTGTTCATGACCGGCGGCAACCAGTTGCGGCTCTCCTCGACGGTTGGCGGCACGGCCCTCGCCCAGGCGGTCGTCAAGCGCCATCGCGAGGGCGCCGTGGTGGCCGGCACCAGCGCCGGCGCGTCGGCCATGAGCAGCCACATGGTCGCCTTTGGGGCCAGCGGCGCGACGCCCAAGCAGCGCATGGTCCAGATGGCCGCCGGTCTGGGGCTGCTGCCCGGCGTGATCGTCGACCAGCACTTCGAGCAGCGCAACCGGCTGGGACGGCTGCTGGCGATCATCGCCCAGAACCCGTCGCTGCTGGGCATCGGCATCGACGAGGACACCGCCGGCGTGGTCGGCCCGGACATGGTCATGGAGGTCATCGGCCGGCGCAGCATCACGATCATCGACGGAGGCGCGTCCGAGACGGACGCCTGGGAGGTGAAGGCACACCGCCCGCTGATGATCAGCAACGTCGTGCTGCACTCGCTGCCGGCCGGCTACCGCTTCGACCTCGACCAGCGCGCCCGCGTGCCGGCCCCCATGCTGCGCGCGCTCGACGGCGCCGGCTGGGCGGCCTCGAGCTGAACGACTCGGCGAGCGGTAGGCGAGGGGTGACCGACACGCGAGCCCGGCCGGCCAAGCGGCGCGCGCCAGGTCCGCCGGCGGCCGAGGCCGGTCCACAGCCCACGCTGCGCATCCTCGAGACACGGGTGCTGCGCGGTCCCAACGCATGGGCGCGCGGGCCTGCCATCCGCCTGCTGGTCGACCTGGGCGTGCTGGAAGAGTGGCCCTCGAACAAGATCCCGAGCTTTAACGAGGCGCTGGTGGAGTTGCTGCCCACGCTCGACGACCATGCCTGCTCGCTCGGCCGGCGCGGCGGCTTCATCAGCCGGCTGCAGGACGGCACCTGGCTGGGCCACGTCGCCGAGCACATCGCCCTCGAGCTCCAAAAGCTGGCCGGCACGGAGGCGCGCATCGGCAAGACCCGCTCGACCGGCGAGTACGGCCGCTACAACGTCATCTACGAGTACCGCGAGGAGCAGGTCGGCGTAGAAGCCGGCCGCATCGCCGTCGCGCTGGTCAACCACCTGGTCGCTCCCGCGGAGACCAGCTTCGACCTGACGACGGAGCTCGAGCGCCTCATCCTGACCGCCGAACGGCAGGCTTTTGGGCCTTCGACGCAGGCCCTCATCGACGAGGCCGTCACGCGCGACATCCCCTGGATCCGGCTGGATCGGCACAGCCTGGTGCAGCTGGGCCAGGGTGTCCACCAGCAGCGCATCCGGGCCACGATGACCTCGCGCACGCCGGCCATCGCCGTCGACATCGCCTCGGACAAGAGCCTGACCAACTCGCTGCTCAGCTCGGCCGGGCTGCCCGTGCCCCGCTCCGAGACCGTTCGCGGCGAGGATGCCGCGGCGGCTTCCGCCACGCGGCTGGGCTATCCGGTGGTGGTCAAGCCGCTCGACGGCAACCACGGCCGGGGAGTCAGCCTCGACCTGCGCAACGAAGCAGACGTACGCCGCGCCTACGCGCTGGCGCGCAGCCAGAGCCGGGGCGGCGACGTGGTCGTCGAGACCTACGTCACGGGCAACGACTACCGGATGCTGGTCATCGGCGGCAAGCTGGCCGCCGTCGCCGAGCGCGTGCCGGCCGGCGTGATCGGCGACGGCAAGCACAACGTGCGCGAGCTGGTGGAGCTGGAGAACGCCGACCCGCGGCGGGGCATCGGCCACGAGAAGGTGCTCACCCGGATCAAGCTCGACGAGGCGGCCGAGGAGCTGGTGCGCAAGCAGGGGGTTGCCCTCGACGACGTTCCACCTGCCGGCGCGCGGATCCAGCTGGCATTGACGGGCAATATGTCGACCGGCGGGACCTCGATCGACCGTACGCTGGAGGCCCACCCGGAGAACATCGAGATCGCCGAGACGGCGGCGCGCATCGTGGGCCTGGACGTAGCCGGCATCGACTTCATCGCGCCGGACATCGCCGTGCCGGTGCGCGAGCAGGCCGGCGCGATCGTGGAGGTCAACGCCGCGCCCGGCTTCCGCATGCACACCAATCCGACCGTGGGCGACTCACAGTACGTCGCCCGGCCGGTCATCGATCTGCTCTTCCCGGCTGGCTCGAATGCGCGCATTCCGATAATTGCCGTGACCGGCACGAACGGCAAGACGACGACCGTCCGCATGGTGGCCCACATCCTGAAGTTGATGGGCCGGCGGGTGGGCATGACGACGACCGACGGCATCGTCATCGACGGCCGCCTGATCCGGCGGGGCGACATGTCCGGTCCGCGCTCGGCGCAGATGGTGCTCCAGAATCCGTCGGTGGACACGGCCGTCTTCGAGGTGGCCCGCGGCGGCATCCTGCGCGAGGGCCTTGGCTACGACCGCAACGACGTGGCGGTGGTGACCAACATCACCGCCGACCACCTGGGCCTGCACGGCATCGACACGCTGGCCCAGCTGGCCCATGTCAAGGGCGTGATAGTCGAAGCAGTGCCCCGCGCGGGCGCCGCCGTGCTCAACGCCGACGATCCGCACGTGGTGCGCATGGCGCGCTCCTGCCGCGGACGGGTAGTGCTCTTCTCGATGTCCATGAATAAGGGCGAGGATGGTTTCGACCGGGTCGACGGCCACTGCGGCCGGGGCGGCGCGGCGATGGTGCTGGAGCAGACCGACGAAGGCGAGTTGGTGGTGCTGCGCCACGGCAGCCGGACGATGCCCCTGCTGTACACGCACCTGATCCCGGCCACCTTCGGCGGGCGGGCGCGCATGAACGTGGCCAATGCGCTGGCCGCGGCGGCGGCAGCCTGGGCGGGCGGCGCGCACCTGCACGACATCCGCCAGGGCCTGCGCACCTTCACCACCTCCTTCTTCCAGGCACCCGGCCGGCTCAACGAGCTGGAGGTGGCCGGCTTCAAGGTCATCCTCGACTACTGCCACAACGTCGACGGCATGCGCCGGCTGGCCGAGTTCGTGGGGCTGCTGATGCGGCCCTCGCCCGACGACAAGCGCCGGCGAGGAGGCCGCGGCGGTGGCAACGGACAGAATCCGCCGGCCGGTCGGGCCATCGGCGTGATCGGCATTCCGGGCGACAGGCGCGACGAGGACCAGCGCGAGTACGGCCGGCTGGCGGCGCACGCGTTCGACATCATCCTCGTGCGCGAGGACGCCAACCTGCGCGGGCGCAAGCCGGGCGAGGCGGCGGCCAACGTACTGGCCGGCGTGGAGCAGGCTCAGGCCGAAGGCGCGCGCTGCCGCCAGGCGGAAGCCGTGCTGCTGGAGCTCGACGCCGCGCGGGCTGCCATCCGGGATGCTCGGCAGGGCGACCTGGTGATGATGTGCGTCGATGACGCCCCGGCCGTCTACCGCGAGGTGATGGCCGCCGGCCGCTCGAACCGCCGGAGCGTCGCCATCTCGGCCCCCGGCGAGTTCGCGGTGGAAGAGGGCTAGCGGCGCAGCTCCTGCAATTCGGCCACGTCGGCCACCGGCGCGAAGCCCAGCTCGGTCAGCACGCGCTCCACGCCCAGGCGATCCACGTGGCACATCAGCAGCACGACACGCGGCGTGCCCTCGTCTGTGGCGGCCAGGCGGCCGGCCGTCGTCAGCTCGGCGCGCACGGCGCTGGGCTCGTCCTCGTAGACCGGCACTGCCAAAGCAGCGCGGCGTAGTCCGCCCTGGCGCAACCCCGCCCGGAACTCGCCGATGACGCTTGCCCGTGAGCGGCCGCGCAGGTAGCGCAGCGTCTCCTTGATGGCCACTTCGTCGGCCCGCTGGGCCGCGATCCGGCCGATGCCGCGCAGCGTGTCGTCCGGCCGGTCGCCGGCCGTGCCGACGATGGCGGTGAGAGTGCCCTGGCGGCTGCCGCGCAACCCCAGGATCGCCTCGGCCATGTCGAAGAGCACAGCCACGCCCGCCTCGTTGTGGGCGAAGTCGACGATCACCAGGCGCCGCCCCGAGCGGTGCAGGTTGAGCCGGCCGGGAGTGTGCTCAGCGCTGGCGTGGAAGCTGCGCAGGCCGGCCGCCACCTCCTCCCGCGTCACACCCAGGGCCAGCGCCGCGCCGGCCGCGGCCAGCGCGTTGGCGACGTTGTGCAGCGCGACGCCGCCCAGCGTCGAAGGCACCTCGGCCACGGGGAGCAGGCGCTTCTTCCGGGCGCCCTGCGCCTCCAGCACGAAGCCGTCCTCCAGGAGCAAGGCTCGGCCGCCACGGGCCAGGTGGGCGCGCACCCGCCGGCTGGTCGGTCGGAGGCTGAAGTAGCAGACGTCTGCCTTCACCTGCCGGCGGACCTCGGCCACCAGCGGGTCGTCGGCATTCAGGACCACCGTCCCGTCGGCCCGGGTGATGCGGGCGATGACCGACTTCACCTCGGCCAACTCGGGCAGCGTGTGCAGGCCGTGCAGGTCCAGGTGGTCAGAGCTGACGTTGGTCAAGACGGCCGCCTCGTTCGATTGATAGCCGACGCCACGCAGGACGATGCCGCCCCTGGCGGTCTCCAGCACGGCCACGTCCACCTTGGAGTCGCCCAGCACGCGCTGGGCGCCCATCGGTCCGGTCAGGTCGCCCTCCTCGACGAGCTGGCCGTCGATGATCACCCCGTCCGAAGTCGTCGTCCCCACACTCCGACCCGCCTCGCGCAGGAGGTGGCTTATCAGTCGGGTGGTCGTGCTCTTGCCGTTCGTGCCGCTGATGCTGACGATGGGCACGCGGCGCTGCTCGTCGGTGATCCACTCCGGTGGCGTGCTCTCGGCTTCCCTGATGCGCCTGACCGCGCGCTTGAAGCTGACGCCGCCGTTGTGCGGCCCATCGGCCAGGCGCAGCGCGGCGCGGGCCAGCGTTTCGGCTCGCTCGCCCTCGCGCCACGGGAAGGCCACGATCCAGTGACCGGGCTCGCTCGTGCGATGGATGGCGACAGGCACCGTGCGACCAAGGGCGCGCCGATGGAGCCGCCGCACCCAGCCGGCCAGCTCGGCTACCGGCCGCGGCGCCCGGGCCGGCCCGACGCGTGCGCCCAGCCGGATGACGTTGTAGCGCTCGGGCTGACGCGCGCCGTACCACGTCCGCCGCCGGCCGACGGTGACCTCCACTTTGACCGTCGGTTCGAGGCGGTAGACATTCGGTCCGTCGAGCAGGCGGATTTCCACGAGGCGCACGGTGGCCGGAGTATATGGGCGGTCTGTCGTACAGTCGCGGCGTGCCCACCGACACAGAGCTTGACCAGCTGCGCGCCTTCGTCGCGTCCGCCGAGGCCGACTTCCTGAGCGACCTCGAGCAGTTGGTGAACATCGACTGCGGCAGCTACACCAAGTCCGGCGTGGACGAGGTAGGGCGCTGGGTGGCCGACCGACTGCGCTCGCTGGGGGCCGATGTTCGCGTGGAGGCCAACCAGGAGCTGGGGGACACCGTCGTCGGCGTCTGGGCGGGGGCGGCCGACGGCCCGCGGGTGCTGTTGATCGGGCACATGGACACCGTCTTTGGCGAGGGGACCGTCGCCGAACGGCCGTTCAGCGTGCGCGACGGACGCGCCCACGGGCCGGGCGTGACGGACATGAAGAGCGGGCTTCTGGCCGGTCTCTATGCCTTGGCCGCGCTACGCCAGCTTGGTGAGTGGCCTTTCGGGCGGCTGGTCTTCGTGGCCAACCCCGACGAGGAGATCGGCTCGCCGGTCAGCAGTTCCGTGATCCGCGGCGAGGCGGAGGAGGGCGACGTGGCGCTGGTGCTCGAGTGCGCTCGTGCCAACGGCGATATCGTCAGCGCGCGCAAGGGTGTCGTCGACCTGGTTCTGCGGCTGCGGGGACGAGCGGCACATGCCGGCGTCGAGCCCGAGAAGGGTCGCAGTGCGCTGCTGGAGGCGGCCCACAAGACCGTCGCGCTCCACGCCCTCAACGGGCGCTGGCCGGGTGTGACCGTCAACGTCGGAGTGCTGCGCGGAGGGACGCGGCCGAATGTCGTGGCCGAGTCGGCCGAGCTCGAGGTGGACCTGCGCGCGACGAGCCGCGCGGCAATGGAGGAGGCGGAGGCAGCCGTCCGCGAGATCTGCGCTTCGTCGGCCGTGTCAGACGTCAGCTGCGAGATCGACGAGCGCGCTCGCCACTGGCCGATGGAGAAGTCTGAGGCCACGGTGGAGCTGGTCCGGCAGGCCGCCGACATAGCCGGCCGGCTGGGCTTCGAGCTGAAGGACGCCGCCACGGGCGGAGCATCGGACGCCAATACGACGGCCGGCATGGGCGTGCCCACGCTCGACGGCCTGGGGCCGATCGGCGGGCTGGATCACTCCCCTGGGGAGTACCTCGAGCTCGATTCGATAGTGCCGAGGACCACGCTGCTGGCCGGGATGCTGTTGGCCGTCGGCCGCCGGGACGGTGCCTGAGGCAGGTTCTTTCAGCGCAGGTAGGTCTCGCCGCACGTGTCGCAGACGGTGAACAGGGCCTTGCGCTCCCTGGCATAGCCGGCCACGTGAAGGCGGCCGCTGAAGTCGTCCCGCGGGCAAACGAAGACCCACGAGCGGTTCGGCCTGCCGGGCTCGTCCGGGCCGGGATCGAGTAGGGGATCGGCCTCCGCCGCGATCTTGTCGGCCACGCCCTCGAACTGCTCGACTGCCCGGGCCACGGCGGCGGCGCGCTCGGCCTCCGTCTCGGTCGTGTACGGGTAGCTCTGGGCGATGTTCGAGCTCAAGGATCCTCCCCAAAGAGAAGGGCCAGTCGCGAAGGTTGTGAGCGCGGCGCGACCGGCCTGGGCGGAGTATATCGCCGTCCAGAGCGCCCTCACCAGGCCAGCGCCGCACCCTCCGAGCGCGGATCGGATGCGGCCGCCAGCGTCTTGCCGCCGCTGCCGTCGGGCACCACCTCGACGGCCTGCGCGTGGCCCATGGCCGGCGAGAAGGGCTCCACCAACTGGACATCGTGTCCTCGCCTGCGAAGGTCATCGACGACGTCGTTGCGATAGCGCGACTCCAACGCGGTTATCGAAGGCGGCTGCATGTGCCCGGGCATCAGCGCCGCGCAGCGAGGAGCGGCCAGGGCGCCCGCGATGTCCATCTGCCCGTCGACCACGGCCGACACGAACTGCGCGAAGATCTGCGGCTGTATCTCGCCGCCCTTCTGGCCGTGGGCGATCCACGGGCTACCGTCACGCAGGAGCATGCCGGGCGTGAGTGTGTGCATCGTCCGCTTGCCCGGCGCGAGTGCGTTGGCGTGGCGCGGGTCGAGGCGGAAGAAGGCGCCGCGATTCTGGTATCCGACACCGGTCTCGGGATCGACCAACCCGCTGCCGAAGCCGGCGTAGTTCGACTCGATCAGGCTCACCAGCCGACCTTCAGCGTCGGCGGTGGTCAGGAAGACGGTTCCTCCGCCGGCGGGCATGCCGGGTGGGCTTAGCGCGGCCGCTCGCTCCTGGTCGATGCCGGCTGCCAGTGCGGCGATGCGCGCGTTGTCCAGGTACGAGGCCAGCACGTCGTGGGACATGTGCGCTGGGTCCGTAAGCAGGCGGTCGCGATTGGCCAGCGCTTGCCGGGCTGCCTCCAGCCCAAGGTGTACCCAGCGCGCATCGGCCACTCCGGCCGGTCCGTAGGCGCCCGGCGGAGGAGGCGGGAAACGCTCCAGCACGCCGAGCAACTCGAGTGCGGCCAGGCCGCTGCTGTTAGGCGGGTGGCTCAGCGAGGTTACGCCGCGGTAGGTGATCGCGACAGGCTCGGTCCAGTCGGAGCGGTGCGCGGCGAAGTCGTCGGCACGCAACGGCGAGCCGCGCCCTGCGAGGTACTCGGCAGCCCGTCCGGCGAGGCCGCCGCTGTAGGCCGCGGCCGGGCCCTCCTGCGCCAGCCGGCGAAGCGTGGCCGCAAGATTGGGCAATCGGACGACCTCGCCGACCTGCCACGCCCGGCCGTGCGGCCGGAACGTGCGCGCCCAGTCCCCGTCCGTGCCAAAGATGGCCGCCGAGCGCTCGACCGCGCCGACCCAGCCGTCCGTCGCCGGGAAGCCGTCCGCCAGCTCGGCGGCCGGCTCGAGTAGCGTCGCCCAGTGCAGCTGGCCGTAGCGGGCGTGGGCCTCGCCCCATGAATGGATCGCGCCGGGAACGGTGACCGTCCACGGCCCGCGCAGGGGCATCTCCGACAGCCCGGCCGCGGCCGCTGCCTCGAGCGTCGCCCCGCGCGCCGACCGGCCGCTGCCGTTCAGTCCCTGTACGCGCACCCCGTTCCAGATGAGCCAGAACGCGTCGCCGCCCAGGCCGCACGAGTGCGCCGCCACGACCGCCAGCGCCGCGTTGGTGGCGATGGCGGCATCGACCGCCGACCCGCCCGCCCGCAGCACGCCCAGGCCGGCCTCGCTGGCCAGGTA
>DATKBB010000040.1:0-11339 GCA_035514295.1 Candidatus Limnocylindria bacterium
ACCAGCTTGATCGCCTCCAGCGCCACGAACGGTACCCGCTCCCGCTCGGCCTCGGCGAGCTGGGCTTCTACGAGCCGGCGCACGTGTGGGTGCACGATCCGCTCCAGCTCGGCCAGCGCCTCGGGATCCGTGAACGCGACCCTGGCCATGGCCGCCCGGTCGAGCGAGCCATCCTCGCTCAACACGTCCGGGCCGAAGCGGGCGCGGATGGCAGGCAGGGTTTCTGAGCCCGGGTCCGTCGCCCGGCGGGCCAGCACGTCCGCGTCGATGATCGTGCCGCCCAGCTCGCCCAGCATGCGCGCGACGGTGGACTTGCCGCAGCCGATCGGTCCGCTGAGCCCGATAAGGAACGGCTTCAGCCTCCGACTCATCGCGGCGCCTGCTCTTCCAGCACCAGCCAGGCATCCTCGGCCTGGGCCAGGGCCTGGTCGACGTCGGCCAGCTCGCTCGTCAACCGGCGCAGCTCGACGAAGTTCGCCTGCACCTTTGGATCGCCCAGCGCCAGCTCCAGCTGGCTCTTGCGCAGGCCGAGCCGGGTCAGGTCGTCCTCGACGACCTGCAGCCGGCGCCGATACGCGTCCTTGGACAGCCGCGCCGGGCGGTTGCCGGTCGAGCGCCGCGGGCCGGGCTTGGCCGCAGCGTCGGCCTGCGACTTGGGGCTGGGCCCAGCGTCGCCCACCGCCTTGGGGCTGGGCCCGCCGCTGAGCCGGCGCGAGCGGCGCTCCAACTCGGCGGCCACCGTCCAACCGTCGCTGACTGCCGCGCGCCAATCGCGGTAACCGCCCTCGAAGGGAGCCACCAACCCGGGCTTGCCGCCTTCTCCCTCCTCCACGACCCATAGCCGCGAGCACGCCGTCTCGAGCAGGCGGCGGTCGTGCGAGACGATCAGCAGGGTGACCGCCGCCTCGCGCAGGAAGGCCTCCAGCGCCTCGCGGGCGGGGATGTCCAGGTGGTTGGTGGGCTCGTCGAGCAGGAGCAGGTTGGCCGCCCGCACGCCCAGCAGCGCCAGCTCCAGGCGCGAGCGCTCGCCGCCCGAGAGCTCTGAAACGGGCTTGTTGACGTCCTCGCCGCGGAACAGGAACCGAGCCAGGTACGAGCGCGCCTGGGTCAGCTCGGCGCGGGAGACGGCGAGCAGCGCGTCGAGGACGGTCGCGCCCAGCGGGGCCTGGCGGCGCACCTGGGCCAGGTAGCCGGTGTGAACGTTCTTGCCCAGGTCCAGGAAGCCCTCCAGCGGGGCCAGCTCGCCGGCAACCGTGCGCAGCAGCGTCGTCTTGCCGGCGCCGTTGGGGCCCACGATGCCGATCCGATCGCCGCGTGTGGCCTCCAGCCGGGGCACGCGCACGACGGGCACACCCGGGAAGCCGCAGACCACGCCTTCCATGGCGACCACCATCTCGAACGAGCGCCGCGGCCCGCCGCCGTCGAGCGAATCGGCGGGGATGGCCAGCTGCCCCTGGCGGCGGGGAGTCACGATCCGCTCGCGCTCTAGAGCCTCCAGCCGGCGCTCGTGCTCGTGCATCTTGGTGAACTTGCGCTGGCTGCGATAACGCTGCACCAGCTCGCGTTCGCGCTCGATCCGGCCCTGCTGGGTGTCGGCCTCGCTGCGCAGGCGGGCGTCACGCTCCTCGCGCTGCAGGAGATAGTGCGAGTAGTTGCCCCGGAAGGCCTCCAGGCTGCGTTCGCGCAGCTCCCAGACACGCTGCACGACCGCGTCCAGGAAGGCTCGGTCGTGGGAGGCCACGAGCAGGGCGCCGGAGCGGGCGGCGAGGGTCGCCTCCAGCCACTCGATCGATGCAACGTCGAGGTGGTTGGTCGGCTCGTCGAGCAGCAGCAGTTCCGGGTCGGCCACCAGCAGGCGGGCCAGGGCGGCACGCGTCTGCTGGCCGCCGGAGAGCTGGGTCGGCGGACGTTCCCACTCGGCCGCGTCGAAGCCCAGGCCCGACAGCGTCGCCTCCACGCGATGGTCCAGAGCGTATCCGCCGCGCAGCTCGAAGCGCTCGCGCAATTCGGCGTATTCGGCCGCCTGCACCGCCCCGGCACCGGCGGCTTCGAGCTCGCGCAGCCGAGCCTCCATCGTCTCCAGTTCGCGCGCCCCGGCGCGCACTGCCGCGCGCAGGCTGGCCTGACGCGTGAAGGTCTCGTCGAGGTTGGCCTCCTGGGCCAGCAGCCCCAGGCTCAAGGCGCGCTTGCGTCCTACCGTTCCGGCGTCGGGCTCGTCCCGGCCGGCCACGATGCGCAACAGCGTCGTCTTGCCCGCTCCGTTGGCGCCCACCAGCCCGATCCGCTCGCCGTGAGCGATGGCGCTGCTCACGTCATCGAGGATTACGAGGTCCCCGATCTCGCGGCGGACGGCATTCAGGCGCAGGATGGACATCTCGGCGAACGATGACCGGCTGCGTCAGCGTGCCGCGCGCAGCAGCTCGCGCGCGGCCGAGCCGCGCTGGGCGGCCGGCAGGCGCTGGCACCACGAGCAGAAGTGCGTGCTGCGGGCGTTGACCACGATGCGCCGGGTGGGCCGGCCACAGCGCGGGCAGGGCTTGCCCGTCCGCCCGTAGACGTTCAGGAAGTGCTGCATCTCGCCCGTGCCGCCCGGCGCCCGGTAGTCGTCGACGGAGCTGCCGCGCCGCTCGATCGCCTCGCCCAGCACCTCGCGCAGCGAGTGGTACAGCCGCCGCTGCTGATCGGCGTTGAGCGTGGCCGCGCTGCGCAGCGGGTGGACGCGCGCCCGCCAGAGTGCCTCGTCGGCGTAGATGTTGCCCACGCCGGCCAGGAAGGCCTGGTCCATCAGCAGCGTCTTGAGTCGCGCCCTGCGCGAGCCCAGCCGGCGCTTGAAGTCGCGCAGCGTGAAGGCTGGATCGAGAGGCTCGGGGCCGTGGCCGGCGAACAGCTCGCGCGCATCGTCGGCACCCAGGATGGTGCCCGCCTCGTCACGCCGGTAGACACCCAGCCGCGCAAACTTGCGAACGTCGCGCAGGCGCAGCTCGAGCCCGTCGTCCAGCCCGAAGCGGGCGTGGACGTGCTGGTCGGCCGGCGTCTGGGGCGGGAGCACGTCCAGCTGGCCGGTCATCTTGACCTGGATGGCCAGCACCGCCGCGCCCTGGCCGGGATCCGCCGGCGGCGGGCCGAGCGACAGGACCAGCCACTTGGCGCGCCGCTCCACCTCCAGCACCTCGCGCCCGACCAGCGCGCCGGCGAACTCCTCCGGCGCAGGGTGCTTGATCTGGTTGGGCCAGTCGAACCAGGCCGACGTGAAGCGTCGTCCCACCAGCAGCGGCCGCAACTCGCGCGCGATCGTCTCGACCTCGGGCAGCTCAGGCATCGCTACGCGCGCGGGATGGGCGTCATCGACTCCCAGTCGTCGCCGGTCTTGAGATCCACGTCGAGCGGCACGTCGAGGGCCAGCGCGCCCTCCATCACCTCGCGCACGTGCGGTGCGAGCAGCTCCAGCTCCGTGCGCGGCACCTCGAAGAGAACCTCGTCATGGACGGACAGCAGCATCCGAGCGCGCGACGACACGCGGCGCAGGTGCTCGTGCAGCCGGATCATGGCGATCTTCATGATGTCCGCCGCCGTGCCCTGGATGGGCATGTTGATGGCCATCCGCTCGCCCGCCCCGCGCAGTGCCGAGTTGCGCGCCTCCAACTCGGGGATCCAGCGCCGCCGCCCCAGCAGCGTCTCGACATAGCCCTGCTGCTTGGCCAGGTCCTTCATATGAATCATGTAATAGGCAATCCCCGAATAGGCGGCGAAGTAGGAGTCGATGAAGTCGCGCGCCTGTTCGCGTGGGATGTTGGCGCGCGAGGCCAGCCCCCAGTCGCTCATGCCGTAGGCCAGCCCGAAGTTGACCATCTTGGCCATGGAGCGCTCGTCGGCCGAGACGTCGGACGGGTCCTTGCCCAGCACCCGGGCAGCGGTCTCGCGGTGGACATCGGCCCGCCGCTCGAAGGCCTCGCGCAGGTGCACGTCACCCGACACGTGGGCCAGGATGCGCAGCTCGATCTGCGAGTAATCCGCTGCGAGCAACGTCTTCGAGGGATCGCCGGCGACGAAAGCGCGCCGGATGCGCCGGCCCAGCTCCGTCCGGATGGGGATGTTCTGGAGGTTGGGGTCGGTGGACGAAAGCCGGCCGGTCGACGCGACGGCCTGCTGGAAAGTCGTATGCAGCCGGCCGCTGTGCGGGTCGAGCAGGGCGGGCAGCGCCTCGACGTAGGTGCTCCGCAGCTTGGTGTAGTTGCGCCAGTCGAGCAGCATCGGGATCATGGGGTGCGCCGGGCGCAGCTCCTCCAGCACTCCCGCGTCGGTCGAGTAGCCGGTCTTCGTGCGCCGGCCGCGGGGCAGGTTCAGCTCGTAGAAGAGGACCTGCTCGAGCTGCTTCGGCGAACCGAGGTTGAACTGGTGGCCGACCGAGGCATAGATCTCCTCCTCCAGCCGCCCGATCTCCCGGCTGAACTCCTCCGACAGCTGGCCCAGGGCGGCCCGATCGACGGCCACGCCGGTGGCCTCCATGTCGGCCAGGACCGGGATCAGCGGCAGCTCCAGCTCGTTGAGGATTCGCTGCAGGGCGGGCCGCTCGGCGAGGTCGCGGGCCAGCGACTCGCGGGCGGCGGCGGCGGCCAGCGCATGCACGGCGGCGTGCTCCGGCCCGCGCAGCTCGCCGGCCTTGGGCAGCTCCAGCCCCAGGCGCTCGGCGGAGATGTCTGAGAGGCTCTGGCTGCGCAGGGCCGCGTTGAGGATGTAGGCCGCGATCTGCGTGTCGAAGGTGGCGCGTGGCAGCTCAGCGGCGGTAGCTTCGGTTGCACTGTGCTCGGCACGCGGGTCGCGCCGGGCCAGCTCCCAGACCAGCAGCTGCTTCACCTCGTGGCCGACGAGCTGCCGCCCGGCGCCCAGGATCGCATCTGCCAGCCGCGGGGCCGCCTCCCCCTCGGCCGTCACGACGCGGCCGTCGGGCGCCGTCACGGCCAATCCCAGCAAGGTGCCCCGCCGGGGCCGCGGATCGTCGAGGGCCAGCCCCACGGTCAGCTCCGGCTGGGCGGCCAGCCAGCGAACCAGCTCTTCGTCCGTCGTCTCGTCGAAGCGCTGGACGCTCTCGATGGCGCCCGGATCGCGCAGGGCAGCCGCCAATCGGCCGGCGGCGTCCTGCCCGGGGAGCGCCTGCACCACGGTCTCGGGCCCGCCCGTGGCGGCGTCGGGAGGAGCCGTCGCGGTGGCTACGGCGGCGCCGCCGCCGAAGTCGAGGCTCAGCTGCATGCCGTCCGAGCGCCCCGCTCCATTTCCGCGGAGCGTCCTGCCCGGGACTATCGCCGCCGGCACCGGGCCGTGCCGATCGGCCTGGCGCAGCAGCTCGCCCGGCGCGCGCTCCTGCTCGCCCTCGATTGCCGGGATCCGCTCGACCAGCGTGCGGAACTCGTACTGGCGGAAGAGGCGCAGTACCTCCTCGCGGTCGTAGTTGCCCAGCTCGGCGTCGGTCAGGTCGAGCGCGATGGGCGCGTGGCGGTCGATGCGAACCAGGTCGCGCCACATGAAGACGTCCTCGCGCCGCTCGGCCAGCACCTGGCGGAAGCGATCCGGCTTGATCGTGGGCAGGTTGTCGTAGATGCCCTCCAGCGTGCCGTGGTCCTGCAGCCACTTGGCGGCTGTCTTGTCGCCCACACCGGGGATGCCCGGGATGTTGTCGGTGGCGTCGCCCTTGAGCGCTTTGAAGTCGATCATCTGCGTCGGTTCCAGGCCGTAGCGCTCACTGATCCGGGCGGGGTCGTAGATGACGGTCGAGGCAACGCCCATGCGCGTGGTCATCAGGCTGGTCCGCTGGCTGACCAGCTGGAGCATGTCCAGGTCGCCCGAGACGATTACCGTCTCCAAGTCGCCACGCTCCTCCGCCTGACGGGTCAGCGCACCAATGAGGTCGTCGGCCTCGTAGCCCTCCAGCTCGTGAATCGGGATCCGGAAGGCGGCCAGCGTCTCGCGCACTATGGGGAACTGGTCGCGCAGGTCGTCCGGTGTCGGGCGGCGGGTGGCCTTGTAGTCGCTGTACGTGTCGGCGCGGAAGGAGCGGCCGACGTCGAAGCAGCACATCGCGTAGTCCGGCCGCATGTCACCGAAGCCACGCAGCACGATGCTCCAGAAGCCGAAGGCAGCGTTGACCAGCTGCCCCTTGCTCGTCGAGAGCGGCGTTTCGATGAGAGCGAAGTAGGCGCGGTAGATCAGGCTGTGCGCGTCCAGCAGCATTAGCCGTTGCACACTCCGAGTGTAGCCGCGAGCCGCCCTCTCCTCGGTCCGGCGCTAGCATTGTCGTCCTAGCCGGATATGGGCGGCGAGTGCTGCCGGCCGGCACGACGGCGAATGGGGGAGGACGACTCGTGCGGACCATGGTGGTGACCGCGATCCTTGTGCTGGCTGCCTGCAGCACTCCCGCCCTGCCGACGGTCGCACCGGCCATAAGCCCCGGCCTCCCACCGACCGCGGCGCCGCTGCCCGCCCAGACGACAGGCGCCGCGACGCCCGCCGCGGGGCGGGTGGAGCAACTCGGTCCGTCGACGGGGCACGACGGGGAGCGGATGTTCACGCTGGGCGAAACCGCCACGGTCGAGAACGTCTCGACTCTGACGCTGCGCGGGGCCGAGCGCGGCGACGGCCTGGCATCGATGCCCTCGCCGGCCGGCCAGACGACCTACACCTTCCTGGTCTCGTTTGCCTGGGACGGAACCACGCCGGGTCCCATCTCGGTGGGCAGCAGCTACTACAACGCCATCAACTTCTCGTTGCGCGACGACGAGGGCTTCGAGTACCCGGTAATCCAGGGCGCCGGCTTCGCCCGCCAGCCCGAGCTTCTCTTCGGTTACCTGGCGGCTGGCCAACAGGTCCAGGGCTGGGTGACGTTTTACGCGCCGGCCGAGGTGCAGTTCGTCGAGCTCACCTACCGCCCCATCGCCGACGACTCGGTGTTCTTCCGGGTCGAGCCCGCGGGTTGACTTCGGTCCGGGCGTCACCGGTGCCGACTGTCAACGAAATACGCGACCGCAGCCCGAAATGGCGGTCCGGAGTAGTTCGAAAGTACCGACTTTGCCGGTACCGTAGCGGCCACTGACTGGGTGACCAGTCGCGCCAAGAGGAGGCGGAGCGAGCCTCGTGAAGTCTGGAGTTCCATCCGCGCGACGGCCGGCGACCGGCCGACCGGCCACCCGCGCCGGCCGGCGCGTGGCCGTGTTACGCGATGCCCTCGCCGCCGCCCGACTGATCCTGCGGCCGCGGCCGCTGGCGCCCGTCCGCGTGGTACGCGGCCGACGGGCACCCTGACCGGCACACCACCCACCCCTCGGGCCGGACGGGCAACCGTCCGGCCCTAACTCTTTGGCACTCGAACCGCTACGCATAGCTGCGTAGCGCCCGGCTGCTGCCGGTTCACTCGTCCGGGGCCAGAATGCGCGCTCTTTCCCGTCGCCAATTTCGCAGGCGCCGCCAGCCGACACCTGGCGTGCCGACCCCGGAGCCGGACGCCGCATGGCGTCCGGCTCGCTCCTTGCCGGGCCGACTACGCATACCTGACTAAGGCGCTGGGTATCGCCCAGGCAGGCCACGCTGCTTACGATCCCTCGGCGATGGGCCGCCGGCCCGTCTTGTAGTGCGGCAGTCGCACGGGCGAGGACGATGGGTTATTCGGTAGGAGCAACCACGAGGTATCGCGGCAGCAGGGCCGGGCGCACGCGCGTCGGCCTGGTATCGCTTGGCACGGCCGGCGTACTGGCGCCGGGCGCAGCACTGCCCGGTATGACCCTCGATCCTCTGCTCAGCCTGCCCGTCGCGGCACTGATCGTCGGCCTGTTGTGTCTGCTGCTCGTGATCCTTTTGAACATTCCATCGCGGAGCGTTGGAGCGGGTCCTGGGGTGAGTCGTTCCTGACGCCTTCCGCGAGTATCGCGCCGCCTGCCCACGGCGCAATTGAGAGGAGCCGGACGCTGGGACGTCCGGCTCCTTCCCTATTTCCCTTATCTCGACCTGATCAGAGCAGCAGCGGATCGCGGGTGCGGTGGCGGGCATAGCCTGTCAGCAGTAGCACGCCCAGGCTGAGCAGGGCGAAGGCCAGGCCGCCGTAGGTCAGCAGGCTGCGCAGCGGGTCGGCAGGCTGGACGGTTGCCGGCAGTACTTCCCTCCCGTCCTGCGGTTCCTCGGCGAACGTGCGATCGCCTGGAGCCTCCGAATCGACGGTTGGCCCGCGCTCGGCAGGCGCCTCTTCCCCGTCCACCGACGTGATGCCGTTCCCGGGCGGTGCCCCCGGGGCAGCCACCATCGGGCTGGCCAGGAACTCCGGCGCGGCCGCGTCGTGCTCGCCTGACTGCAGGCCACCGGCCGGCAGCGCCGGGGAGGCCGCCTGGGGCAGCGCTACGCCGGCCCCGGCCAGCACGATGCCCAGTGAGAGCGCCACACCCGCCACGGGCCGGAGTGGCGCAAGGCCAGGGCCCGCCAGGCGGCGCAGCAGCCGCTCGAACCAGGAGCCGCGCAGCTCTTGTGCCTGCTCAGGACTGAGCCGGAAGTCGCGCCGGCGCCGCGCGCTCGGCAATAGGGACGTGGCGGAACTGAGCAGCCGGATGTCGGCCGCCAGGGATGCACAGGCGGGGCAGTCGCGCAGCAGCGCGCGGACCGCCTCTTCCTCACCCTGGAGTGAATCGGACGCGGCGTAGCGCACGACGAGCAGCTCGTCGTGGCGCGCGTGATCGGGTGAAGCGGGCTGAGCCCTGCGGCTGTTCACGTCGTTTCTGACGCTCTCACTCACGGAGCAGTTCCATGTCGTCCTGCAGCAGCGCGCGCAGGGCAAGGCGGCCGCGATGAATGCGCGACTTGACCGTGCCCAACGAGACCCCTGTCATGTCGGCAATCTCCTGGTAGTCGTAGCCCTCCACGTCATAGAGCACGATGGCCGTGCGCTGATCGGTGGTGATCTGGGCCAGCGCTTGGGCAAGCACCCCGGCCGCGTTGCGGCGGAGGGCCTGCCGCTCGGGCGAGTCGGTCTCGTCGGCGGGTGGCTGCCAGGCGTCGTCCTCCCACTCCGGGTAGGGCTCGGACGGGCGCCGCTTGCGCAGGCGCAGGACATCCGTGGCCGCGTTCAGCGCGATTCGCGTCAGCCAGCTGCGAAAGGAGTCGCCCCGAAAGCGGGACAGGTTGCGATAGGCGCTGAAGAACGCCTCCTGCACGGCATCGGCCGCAGCCTCACGGTCGTGGACGACACGCACGCACAGGGCGAAGAGGTAGTCCTGGTAGTGCAACACCAGCTGGTTGAAGGCATCCAGGTCGCCGGCCAGGGCGCGCTCGACCAGCGCCCGATCGCGGGCATGCTGGACTTCGTCAGCCGGCCGCCGGCCCGTGACGTCGGCCGCAGCATCACCGCCGGCCGGGCGGGGCAGCGAGGCCCCGGACTGCCGGGAGGTGTCCTCCACGGTGTAGCGCTTCCTCCACATGGCGTGCTGGCTCGCGCAGGGCCGGCCGAGTCTAGCATCGGCGATTGATATGCAGCGGGGATAAGAGGCGCCCCCGCTTCCGCAGTTCCCGAGCCCAGACGCCCATCAGGCTGGACCCCGACAGCCAAGCAGAACGGGGGTACTTCGACATGGATCATGGCACGACAGGTGGCAACGACGTTCGCCGCAAGGCCGAGAGCACGATGGCAACCGTAGCCGAGCAGGCGCAGCAGACGGCCGAGGTGAAGCTCTCCAGCCAGAAGGACCAGGCGGCCTCCACGCTGCACTCCCTGGCCCAGACCATCCGCGACGGCGGCCAGCGCATGGGCGACGAACAGCCCCAGATCGCTTCGCTCGCCGAGCAGGCGGCCACCAAGGTCGACCAGGCGTCCAGCTACATTCGTGAGCACGACCTGCGCGACTTCGTGCAGGAGGCGGAAGGTTTCGCGCGGCGCGAGCCGCTCATCTTCCTGGGCGGTGCCTTCGCGCTTGGCTTCCTGGCGGCGCGCTTCCTGAAGGCCTCCAGCCCTCAGTCGAGCCGGCGCTCCGGCCCGCAGGGGCAGCGCGACTGGTCTGCCGTGGGGCCCGGCCGCTCCAGCACGGCCGACACTTTTGTGGGCGGTCGCCGGACGGATCCCGTCCTGAGCGGCAGCCCTTCGCCACTCGGCGGCTCCGAGGTCTGAGCAGATGGCAGCACCGCGAGAAGAGCGTTCGCTGGGCGAGATGTTCAGTGAGCTGAGTCAGCAGACCTCGACGCTGGTGAAGAAGGAGGTCGAGCTGGCGCGCCATGAGGTGACGCGCTCGGTGACCGCCTTGGGCCGCCATGCGGCCTTCATAGCCGTCGGGGGCGTGCTCGCCTACGCCGGCTTCATCGTGCTGCTGCTGGGCATCGGCTGGGCCTTGGCCGAGGCCGGCCTGCCGCTGTGGGCAGCGCTGCTGCTCGTCGGCCTGGTCGTGGTCGTCGTGGGCGCCGGCCTTGCCTTCTGGGCCCTGGGCCGGCTGCGCCAGACCAGCGTCGTACCAGATAAGACAGTGCGCACGGTGCAGGACAACGTGCGCTGGGCAAAGGAACAGACGCAATGAGTGAAGCGCGAAGCGAACTCGAGAGCCTGCGTCGGCAGGCCGACGATCCCACGGAAGAGCAGATCATCGCGGAGATCGAGGTGACCAGGACGGAGATGAGCGGCACGATCGACGAGCTCGGTCAGCGGCTCAACCCGCAGGTCTTGGTAGACCAGGCCCGCGAGCAGATAAGAGAGGCGACGGTAGGACGCGTGGAAAGAATCGTTCAAGACGCGGGTGACACCGCGCAGCAGACCGGCAACACCATCATCGGCACGATCCGCGAGAACCCCGTGCCGGCCACCCTGGCGGCCATCGGCATCGGCTGGCTGGCCATGCGCCTGCGCGACAACGCCGGCCGATTCCAGGCTCAAGGCAACGGCCACCGCCGGCACGCCTATCGCGGCGAGGCAGGCGGCGGCTACGGCACCGACGCCGGGCGCTACGGCGTGCGCGGCTCGTACGGCTTGGGCGACAGCTACTCCGACAGGGGCGGCGAGGCAGGCGGCGGCATGGCCGAGCGCGGCCAGCAGATCGGCGAGGACATCAGCCGCCGGGGCCAAGAGCTGGGTGAGCAGGCTCAGCAGGCGGCACGCGACGTGTCCGAGCAGGCGCAGGCCACCCTGCAGGATGTGCAGTGGCAGGCCCAGGGCCAGCTCGACAACGTCCAGCGCCAGTTCGACCGGACGCTCGACCAGAACCCACTGGCTCTGGGCGCGCTGGCGGTCGGAGTCGGGGCGGCGGTCGCGCTGGCCATCCCCGAGACCGAACAGGAGCGCCAGTTGATGGGTGAGCAGCGCGACAAGCTGCTATCCGAGGTCGAAGGCG
>DATKBB010000041.1:0-7900 GCA_035514295.1 Candidatus Limnocylindria bacterium
TGCCACTGGGCAGGGCGACCATCTTCCGATCGCTGGAACTGTTCGTAGAGCTGGGCGTTCTCGAGCGGTTGGATCTACCAAGCGGCGAACACGCCTACGTGCGTTGCGAGCCTGTCCACCACCATCACGTCGTCTGCTCGCGCTGCGGCCGCACGACGGAGGTGGAGGACTGCGGCATGCAGGACGTCGTACGGGAGGTTACCCGCCGAACCGGTTACCGCATCGACAGCCACCGCCTGGAGATGTACGGAATGTGCACTGCCTGCCAGAGGAGCGCCAATTGACGACTTCGCCAACCATCCGACTGCTCGCCCTGCTGGCTGGCCTCGCCCTCGTGCTGGCCTGCGCGGGCCCGTCGGGCAGCCCGCCTCCGACCGATATCGCGGCCAGCTCGACCACTCTGCCGGCGAGCCCGACCGATGTCCCGGCCAACCCGACCGCTAGCCCGGCCAGCCCGACCGCTGGCCCGACAGGCGGCCTCAGCGTCGTCACCAGCACGACCGTCCTGGCCGACCTCGTACGGCAGGTCGGCGGCGACCGCGTCAGCGTCGAGTCGCTCATGCCGGCCGGTCGAGATCCGCATACCTTCGAGCCCTCGCCCGGCGACGCCGCGCGGCTGGCCGGCGCCGACCTGCTGGTCATGAACGGCCTGGGCCTCGACGAGTGGCTGGAGGACCTGGCACTCGACGCCGCCGATGGTGTGCCGCTGGTCGCCGTAGCCGAGGACCTGCCCGGCGCCGAGTACCTGGAGGGTGGGGAGCACGCGCACGGCGACGAGGACGACGAGGACCACCATGACGAGGGCGACGAGGATCACGGCGACGAGGATCACGGCGACGAGGATCACGGCGACGAGGATGACCATGACCACGCCGTCAATCCGCACCTCTGGCTGGACGTGGCCAACGCCCGACTCTACGTCGAGCGTCTCGCCGAAGTCCTGACGGCCAATGACGAGGCCGGCCGCGCGGCCTACGAAGCCAATGCCGCCACCTACGATGCAACCCTGGCAGAGCTGGACGGCTGGATCCGCGAGCAGATCGACAGCACGCCGGCCGAGAACCGTCGCGTCGTCTCCTTCCACGACGCATTCCCCTACCTGGCCCACGCCTACGGCCTCGAGATCGTGGGCGTGGTGGTGGAGTCGCCGGGGCAGGAGCCCAGCGCCGCTGAAGTGGCCCGGCTGATCACGGCCATCCGCGAGGCGGGCGTGCGCGCCGTGTTGACCGAGGTTCAGTTCGACGATCGGCTGGCCCAGGTGATCGCCGACGAAGCCGGCGTCAGCGTGGTCGACCAGCTCTTCACCGACTCGCTCGGTGAGCCGCCGCTCGACACGTACGAGGCGGCCATGCGCTGGAACGTGGAACGCATCGTCGCGGGCCTGCGGTGAGCCGCGCCCACGAGTCGCCGCCGCCCCATCCGGAGGTGCCCGCCGCCGAACGGCTGCTGCGCTCGGTGGACGTGGGCCTCGACCCCGGCCACGCGCGCGCCCACTCGGACGTCTGGCTGTCTGACGTGACCGCCGGCTACGGCGACCGGCTGGCGCTCGAAAACGTCAGCCTGGCCGTCGAGGCCGGCTCGCTGTTGGCTGTGGTCGGCCCGAACGGCGCCGGCAAGAGCACGCTGCTGAAGGTCATGGCCGGGCTGCTGCGCCCGTGGCGGGGCCGCGTTGAGGTGCTCGGCTCGGTGCCCGGTCGCGAGGCGCGCCGGGTGGCCTACGTGCCGCAGGCCGAGACGGTCGACTGGAGCTTCCCGGTCACCGCGCGGGACGTCGTGATGATGGGCCGCTACCCGCTGCTTGGGCCGGCCCGCCGGCCCGGAGCCGAGGACCGCCGGGCAGTGGACGAGGCGCTCGAGAGCGTGCGCATGGCGGACCACCGCCATACGCAGATCGGGCGGTTGTCCGGTGGCCAGCGGCGTCGCGTGTTCATGGCCAGGGCGCTGGCCGCCGACCCGGCGCTCTACCTGCTCGACGAGCCGGTTACGGGCATCGACGCGACCACCCAGGAAGAGCTGATGGACATCCTCGAGGCGGAGACCCGGCGCGGCCGGACGGTCATCGCCACGACCCACGACCTGGCCTGCGCGGCAGGGCGCTTCCAGCGTGTGGCGGCCATCAACCGCCGCCTGATCGCGCACGGCCCGGCGTCGCTGATCCTTGATTCGGAGCTGCTGAGGCGCACCTACGGCGGCCACCTGCTGGTGCTGGGCGGGCGGACCGTGCTGCTCGACGACGCCCACCATCACGACCAGCCGGCGGGCGAGGGCGAGCAGCACTACCACGACGACTCGGGCGGCATTCCATGATCGAGCAGTTGCTCGAGCCGCTCGGCTTCGCGTTCTTCCAGCGGGCCTTGGCGGCATCCGTGCTGGCCGGCCTGGTATGCGCCGTAGTGGGCTCGTACGTCGTGCTCAAGGGCATGGCCTTCATCGGTGACGCGATCGCCCACGCCGCTTTCCCGGGGGTGGTGGCCGCGTTCATCTTCGGCGGACCGTACGTGCTGGGCGGCGGCATCGCGGCCTTCGCGACGGCCATCTCGATCGGCTGGGTCAGTAGAAGGGCCAGGCTGCGCGTAGACACCGTCATCGGTGTGCTGTTCGCCGGCACCTTCGCCTTCGGCGTGCTGCTGTTCAGCTCGATCCAGGGCTTCGTGGGCGACCTGATGAGCTTCCTGTTGGGCAACGTGCTGGCCATCGGCGGCGATGAGCTGATTGCGCTGCTGCTACTTGGCGCGATCGTGCTGGGCATCGTGGCCGCCCTCTGGAAGGAGCTGCTCTACTCCACCTTCGACCCGCAGGGCGCGGCGGCTTCCGGCCTGCGCGTGGTGGCCCTCGAGTACCTCTTCCTGGGCCTCGTGGCACTGACCATCGTGGTCAGCATCCAGGCCGTGGGCATCATCCTGGTCGTGGCCATGCTGGTGACGCCGGCGGCGACGGCGCAGATGCTCACCGTTCGCTTCTCGCGGCTGATGGCCGTGGCCGCGCTCATCGGCGCGGCAACGGCCGTAGTCGGCCTGTATGTCAGCTACTGGTTCGACGTGGCCAGCGGCGCCACGATCGTGCTCACCCAGTCCCTCGTCTTCGCGCTGGCCCTGCTGTTCGGCCCGCGCAGCGGGTTGCTGCGCCGCGACGGCCTGCGCGGCGAGCTGAGCACCGACGGAGGGCCGCTGGGCGGCTGACTCAGCCCGACGAGCCCCACTGTCCGCCGGGCTCCGACTCGGCGTCGGCCGGCTGCTCTTCGACGTCCGGATCGAGCGGGCCGGGCGGAGGCCCCTCCATCGAGCGGTCGTAGCCGGCGCTGTCGGTGGCCAGGCCGGCAGCTGCGCGGTCGACTGCGCGCGAGAAGCTGGGGTCGCGCGTGGGCTCGCCGCTGAACGTCTCCGGCGTCTGGGCCGTGTGCGGCCGCTCGACCACGTTCGGTGCCGGATAGGGACCGCCGGGCGCCTCGCGCACGTCGATCACGCCGGCAGGCACGGCGTCGCCCACGGCCGGCCCGGCATTGCCGTACTCGTCGCGCAGGTCCTCCGGCGGCGGCACGTCCGCGAGATCCTCGCCGGCCTGCGTCTGTGCCGTGGTCGCGCCGGCGTGCTGACCCGGATGGTGGGAATAGGGCTCGTCATGCTTCTTCTCGACCATTGCGACAGGCTACGGTCAGCCGCCTTCCTCGGTTCTACAGGCGGCTCCCGTCGTATGCCAGATGTGTGGAAGAATCACCGCGCTGCGCCAGACGATGGTCGGCGGGGCAGCGTACGTGCCGTTGGAGGTGTCTGTGCTCGTCGGGTGGCTGGTGGTCTGCTTCGCCATCTCGGCCCGCTTCTTCCGCTGGCAGTAGCGGCACCGCCCAGGTGGCCGGCCGCCTCTACGTCGGCACGAGCGGCTTCGCCTACCCCGACTGGCGGCCCACCTTTTATCCGGCGACCGCGCGTCCTTCCCAGCTGCTGAGCCTGTACGCCGCCCGACTGCCCGCCGTTGAGCTGAACAACACCTTCTACCAGCAGCCCAAGCCGGAGCGCGTGGCCGCCTGGCTCGAGCAGACCCCGACCGACTTCCGCTTCGTGGTCAAGGCGCAGCGAGGGGGCAGCCTGCGCGCCTTCGCGTCGGCGGCAACCGAGACGATGGAGTGGCTGACGGGGCCCTACCGGCGATTCGGCGAGCGCCTGGGGACGGTCCTCCTGCGCGTGCCCGGCAACGTCGCCCGCGACGACGCCCGCCTCGCGGCGCTGCTCGAAGCCTGGCCGGCCGAAATGCCGCTGACGGTCGAGTTGCAGCACGCCTCCTGGCGAGACGACGAGGTGCTTGCCGCGCTGTCGGCGCGCGGCGTGGCGCTGTGCGCCACGGACCTGGACGATGCGCCGCCGCCAGATGTGCGCCTAAGTGGCCGGTTCTTGTACCTGCGCCTGCGCCGCGCCTTCTACTCGCCCGTCGAGCTGGAGGCTTGGGCGGCCCGGCTGCTGCCCTTCCTGGAGGACGGCCGCGATGCGTACGTCTTCATGCGCCACGACGCCGGCGGCGAGTCGGCACTGCGCGCCGTGTGGCTGCGCGGGCGCGTCGCCCGACGGCTCACATCGCGCGGCGCCTGAGCAGCAGCCAGGCCGAGCCCGCGAACCAGCCCAGGCCCAGCAGCAGGCCGCCCAGCACGTCGGAGGGCCAGTGGACGCCGGCAGCGACCCGCGCGTAGCCCATCAGGGTGCCGGCCCCCAGCGCCGACACGACGGCCAGCGGGATTCGCCAGGCGGGCGGCACGAGCAGCCAGGCGACGGCGGCAGCGAGCGCACTGGCGCGCACCACGTGGCCGCTGGGAAACGCGAAGCTCTCGCCGCCCAGGAAGTGCTCGACGAGGGCGCCCTCCGGCCGCGAGCGCTCGACCAGCACCTTGACCACTGCCGCGACCAGGTCACCGGCCACCGACAGGGCCAGCAGGCCGGCAGCCTCCACCTGGCGCGAGACCAGTGCGACGATGATCAGGCCGAGCACGAGCGGCAGCCAGACGTACAGCTCACCGGCGAAGTTGAGGGCGGCCACGACGCCGGACAGTGCCGGCGGCGGCGGGCTGAGGGCCAGCAGCAGCTGGCGCTCCCACTCGGCTACGGGCGCCAGGCGGCTGTAGCCGGCCAGCCCGGCGAAGAGCAGGAGGGTGACCAGCGCCAGGCCACCGAGGGCGGACGTCAGATGCCGATCGGGTGCCAGACTGTCTTCATCTCCAGGAAGGAGGCGATCCACTCGGGGCGCTGGGCGCGGCGATCATCGAGCCAGTCGAAGTGCTCGCGACCCCCGCGCGGGCCGCGGGCCAGGCGCTTGACGCTGTCCATCGCCGTTTCCTCCACGCCGGCGCGCAGTTCGGCCGGCACGCCCCAGATGTCTAGCGCGTTGACATCCATGTGCGCCGCCAGCACGGGCACCAACTCGCCTGTGAGGCCGGTCAGGATGTTGATCACGCCCGGTGGCACGTCGGAGGTGGCCAGCACCTCGGACAGGGTCACGGCCGGCAGCGGGCGCGTTTCGCTGGTAAGCAAGACCGCCGTGTTGCCGCTGACGATGACCGGCGCCATGCGCGATACGAGCCCGAGCAGCGACGAGCTCTCTGGAGCAACCACGCCCACGACGCCGGTCGGCTCGGGGAAGGTGAAGTCGAAGTAGGACGCCCCCACCGGGTTGACCGTGCCCAGCAACTGGGTGATCTTGTCGGCCCAGCCGGCGTACCACACCCAGCGGTCGATGGCCCGCTCCACGGTCGCCGCGGCCTGCACCTGCGTGAGCCCCTCGGCGGCGGCAACTTCGTCGCTGAACTGACCCCGCCGGCCCTCCATCAGCTCAGCCACGCGGTACAGCACCTGGCCGCGGTTCATGGCGGTTCTGCCCGCCCAGCCGGGGAAGGCGCCACGCGCCAGGCGGACGGCGTCGCGCAGGTCCTTGCGCGAAGAGCGAACGGCGTTGGCCAGCGGCGTGCCGTCGGCCGCCTGGACGACGTACGAGCGCCCCGACTCGGAGCGCGGGAACTGGCCGCCTACGTAGAGCTTGTACGTCTTGCGCACGGGGATGCGATCGGCCACCGGCGCGCCGGGCTGCGCGGCGGGCTGCGCTGTCGGGGCGCCTCGACCGCTGGAACGCAAGCTGTTCTTTGCCATCAGTGTCCGTCCCCAAGGTCCAGGTAGGCCAGCAGGCCGTGCAGGCCACCCTCTCGACCGAAACCCGACTCCTTGTAGCCTCCGAACGGGCTGGTCGGGTCGAAACGGTTGAACGTGTTGGCCCACACGACTCCGGCTCGCAACTTGCTGACCATGCTCAAGATCCGGCTGCCCTTCTCCGTCCAGACGCCGGCCGACAGTCCGTAGGGCGTGTTGTTGGCCTTCTCGACCGCCTCGGCCGGCGTGCGGAAGGTCAGCACGGAGAGCACCGGCCCGAAGATCTCCTCCTGCGCGATGCGGCTCGACTGGCTGACGTTGGTGAACAGCGTGGGCCGCACGAAATAACCCCGCGCGGGCAGCTCGCAGGCCGGCTGGTACATCTCGGCGCCTTCCTGTTGGCCGACCTCGAGCAACTCTTCGATCTTGGCCAGCTGGGCGGCGTTGTTGATCGCGCCCACGTCCGTGTTCTTGTCGAGAGGGTCGCCCACGCGCAGCGTCGACAGCCGATCCTTCAAGCGCTCCACGAAGGGCTCGGCAATTGACTCCTGCACGAACAGGCGGCTGCCGGCGCAGCACACCTCACCCTGGTTGAAGAAGATGCCGTTCACCACGCCCTCGATGGCCTGCTCCATGGGCGCGTCGTCGAAGACGATGTTGGCCGCCTTGCCGCCCAGCTCGAGGGTCAGCGCCTTGTCGCTGCCCGCGATGGCCTTGCCGATGGTCTTGCCCACCGCCGTCGAGCCGGTGAAGGCGACCTTGTCCACGTCGGGGTGCTTGACGAGGGCGAGGCCGATCTCGCCTGGGCCGGTGATGATGTTGACCACGCCCGGCGGCAGCTCGGCCTGGCGGCAGACGTCGGCGAAGAGGAGGGCCGACAGGGGCGTGGAGGAGGCCGGCTTCAGGACGACCGTGTTGCCGGCGGCAAGGGCGGGCGCGATCTTCCAGGCCAGCATGAGCAGCGGGAAGTTCCAGGGAATGACCTGTGCGGCGACTCCCAGCGGCTGCGGGCTGCGACCGGGAAAGACGTACTCGAGCTTGTCCGCCCAGCCGGCGTAGTACCAGAAGTGGGCCGCCGCCAGCGGCACGTCCACGTCGCGCGACTCCTTGATGGGCTTGCCACCATCGAGCGTCTCGAGAACGGCGAACTCGCGGCTCCGCTCCTGCAGGATGCGCGCGATGCGGAACAGGTACTTGGCCCGTTCGCGGCCGGGCAGCTCGCCCCAGCTGCGCCGGAAAGCCCGCCGGGCGACACCCACGGCGTGCTCCACGTCCTCCACGCCGGCGCGGGCAACCTCGGCCAGCGGCTCCTCCGTCGCGGGGTCGAGGGTCGTGAACCACTCACCGCTGCGCGGCGCCACCTCGCGACCACCGACGAACAGGCCGTAGCGGGACTTGAGCTGGACGATATCGCGCGACTCCGGCGCCGGGGCGTACTCCCAGGGGATCTGCTGCCCGTCGCCCATGCCCCAGCTGGAAGGCGCCACCGTTCCGCGCCCCACATCGCTCGACCTGGGTCGCGGAACCAGTGCCCGGGAAGGCGTGGGTCTCGCGCCCGTCTTGTCGCCACTCACCCGCACAGGTTACACCCGATCGGTCGGTTCTTCCAGCATGGCGAGGTGACTAGGGAGTCACATGACGTTTGTGAAGGAGGCCAACCGTGCTCCAAGCCGCTACTCTTGACTGCGTGCAACGTGCGTCAGAACGACCTGAGCTGCTCGACGGACCGCTGGATGGGGACCTCCTGAAGGGCAACCTGCGCGACATGGCGCGGGTCA
>DATKBB010000042.1:0-9444 GCA_035514295.1 Candidatus Limnocylindria bacterium
GGCGCGCCGGTCATGAAGAAGGGCACGTCCGAGCCCAGGATCGAGGCCAGCTCCAGGCGCATCTCGGCCGACAGCCCCAGCCCCCAGCAGGCGGCCGCCAGCTCCAGCGCGGCGGCTGCGTTCGAGCTGCCGCCGGCCAGGCCGGCGGCCAGCGGGATGTGCTTCTCCAGCTCCATCTCCAGTGCGGGCAGGGGCAGCCCGGCACGCTGGCGCAGGAGCGCCACGGCGCGCAGGACGAGGTTGCCGTCCACGGGACAGGCGACCGGGCCACCCACGCTCAGCCGTTCGCGTTCGCCGTCAGCCTGGCGGACGGTGAGCCCGTCCGACAGCCCGATGCGCAGGAAGATGGAGCGCAGTGGATGGAAGCCGTCGTCGGCCGGCGGACCGACCTCGAGCGTCAGGTTGACCTTGGCCGGCGGGCGGGCGCTGAAGGTCACTCCAGCGGCCCCAGCCGATCGAGCAGCATCAGCCACTCCTCGACGCTTACCGTCTGCGGCCGCCGGTCGAGGGCGATGCCGGCAGTCGAAAGTGCCGACTCGAAGCGCTCGCGGCCCACCCCCGGCAGCTGCCGCGGCAAGACGTTGTGCAGCATCTTGCGCCGCTCGCGGAAGCCGGCCTGGACCAGCCGCCAAAGCTCCTCCTCGCGCTCGGGCGGCAGGCGCCGCGGACCGGTCCGGCCCACGAGCACGGCCGATTCGACTGCCGGCGCCGGCTCGAAGGCCGCCGGCGGGACCACCAGGGCGACGCGCACGTCGGCGTGGTACTGGACGAAGACCGACAGGTAGCTCATGCCCCCCGGCGGTGAGGCGATCCTCTCGGCGACCTCGCGCTGGAGCATCAACACGAAGCGCTCCGGCCGCGGCTCCTCGCCCAGCACGTGGTGCAACACCGGGCTGGTGATGTGATAGGGCAGGTTGGCCACCAGGTCATAGGGCGGCTCGATCAGCTCACCGACCGGCACGTCCAGGGCGTTGTCCTCGATCAGGCGCAGCTCCCCGGCAGGTGGCGACTCGAACCGGCGGCGCAGGTGCGCGACGAGGCGCTCGTCTACTTCGACCGCCGTCACCCTCGCGCCGCGCTCCAGCAGCGCGCCGGTCAGGATGCCCAGCCCGGGCCCGATCTCCAGGATCCGCCGGCCGGGCCCGGGCTCCACCAGGCCGACGATCTCCTCCAGCACGAGCGGATCGGCCAGGTGGTTCTGGCTCTGACGCTTGCGCGCAGCCAAGCCGTGCCGGCGCAGGTAACGCTCCAGCCGCTCGGCGGACAGGCGCCGCGCGTCGAGCAGGTCCTCGCCGGGCGCGGTCACACGCCTTCCGGCAGGGCGAGCTTGAGCGACGGCCGCGCCGCGAGGTCCGGCCCGCCACGCTCGCCGGCCCGTGCCCGGAAATAGCCCGCCGCACCGATCATCGCCGCGTTGTCCGTGCACAGGCCCGGCCGCGGCACTATCAGCCGCAGGCCGCGCGCCGCCGCACCTTCCTCGACACGCGCGCGCAGCACGCTGTTGGCCGCCACACCACCGCCCAGGATGATCGTCCGGGCACCGGTCTCCTCGGCCGCGCGCAGGGTTTTGGAAGCGAGCACGTCGACGACCGACTCCTGGAAGCCGTAGGCCAGCTCGGCCACCGACGCTTCGGGCAGCGGGCCGGCGTCTGTGGGTGGTCCCTGCTCCGGGTCGGCGCCCAGCTCGCGCGCGACTTCGCGGCGGGCGGCGGTCTTCAGCCCGCTGAAAGAGAAGTCGAACGTCTCGCCCAGCCAGGCGCGCGGGAAGCGCCGGTCGCGATGTTCGGCACCCGCAGCCGCCTTCATGATCGCCGGGCCGCCGGGATAGGGCAGCCCGAGCAATCGGCCGACCTTGTCGAAGGCTTCACCTGCCGCATCGTCGACCGTCTGGCCGAGCAGTCGGTAGGTCAGCTGGTCGGTCATCTCGACCAGGAAGGTGTGGCCGCCGCTGACGACGAGCGCCACCAGCGGGAAGTCGGGCGCCGGCTTGTCGTCCTCGTCGGCATCGAGCAGCCAGGCGGCGTAGATGTGGCCCTCCAGGTGGTTGACCGGCACCAGCGGCAGGTCATGCACCCAGGCCAGCGTCTTGGCCATGGTGATGCCCACCAGCAGCGAGCCGGCCAGGCCAGGCCCCTCCGTGACGGCCACCGCCTCGACGTCGCGCGCCGGGTCGGCGATACCGGCCCTGGCGTAGGCCTCCTCCAGCACGGGGATCATCCAGCGCAGGTGGGCGCGAGCGGCGACCTCGGGCACGATGCCGCCCGTGGCGCTGTGCAGCGCCACCTGGCTGGCAACCACGTTGGTCACGATGCGCCGGCCACCATCGACGACGGCCACGGCCGTTTCGTCGCAGGAAGTCTCGATGGCCAGGATGCGGCCCGTCACTCGCCCTCCCCTCCCTCGCCCTCGAGCGGCACGTCCTCGTAGCGCTGGGCCAGCTCGGCCAGGCGGCGGATCATGTCGGATGAGGCCAGCGGGGCACTCGTCATGATCAGCGCGTCCTCGTGGTTGTCCGAGTAGTAGCGGGGCCGGATGCCCACCGGCCGGAAGCCGAAGCGCTGGTAGAGCGTGCGGGCGGGCACGTTGGAGACGCGCACCTCCAGGGTGGCCACGCGCGCGCCGTGCTCGCGGGCCAGGCGCAGCAGGGCCAGCAGCAGCCGCCCGCCGATGCCCCGCCGGCGCCAGTCGGGCAGCACGGCAAACGTGGTTATGTGCGCCTCGTCGACCATCATCCATATGCCGCCATAGGCGACCGCCCGGCTGTCGACGCGCACCATCAGGTAGTGCGCGAGGCGATTGGTCTCCAATTCCTGGCGGAAGGCGTACTCGGGCCAGGGCACCGGGAAGCTGGCCCGCTCGATGCGCTGGACGGCGGGGATGTCGGCCGCGGTCATGGGCTCGACGCGAACCTTCAGCGGAGGTCGGGCGACCACCTGATCTCCTCCGCCGCCCGGGCGATGCCCCTTGGGAGGGCGACGTACGCCGGTACGAGAGTTGCGACGTCGTCCTGGCGGCCTTCCGACAGAGCGAAAGAGCCGAGCCCCGCGATGGCGGCGGCGAGGCCCCGGACCGCAGTCTCGCCCAAAGCGACGGCGTCGGGGCCGACATCCTCGGCGGGCAGGTCGACGGCCACCAGCGTCGTCGGGCCGACGGCTGCCGCCAGATCCTGCGCCGTGGCGGTCAGCTGCGGCGGGCCATCCTCCTCCACCCGGCCACCGCTGACGCGCAGCCGGTGGACGTAGCGGTCGGCCACGCCGGCGGGCAAGCTGACGGCCAGCTCGCCCTCTCTGCCGGCGGCCAGCGCCAGCGCGCGAGTGGTCGACACGCCGGCCAGCGGGATGTCGAGCGCGTGGGCGAGCGTCTTGGCTGTGGCCAGCCCGATGCGCAGGCCGGTGAAGCTGCCCGGCCCCAGGCCGACGGCGATGGCGGCGAGGTCCCGCGGGGCGGCGTCCTGCTCGTCCAGCAGCGCATCGAGCTCGGTCAGCAGCTGCTCGCCGTGGCGGTGCCGGCTCGCCCAGTGCCGCTGCGCCAAGAGCGTACCGTCCTGGCCGGCCAGGCCTAGCACCGGCGTGCGCGTGGCGGTGTCGAGGGCGAGCAGGAGGCCTGGGCGGGTCATCGGCCGTTCGTGGCTGCCCAGCGGGCGGCCGCCTCCAGGTAGCGCTGTTGTGTCTGCTCGGCAGCCTCGAGGGTTATCCGCCGCTCGTCGCCGGGCAGCACCTCGATGCGGACGGTGATGCGCTGCGGGTCGATCTCCGAAGGCAGGCGGTCGGCCCACTCGCTGAGCGTCACGCCTTCCGCCTGGCGCTCGTCGAGCAGCCCGCCGGTCAGCGCCTCCTCCGCGCCGGCGAGGCGGTAAAGGTCTTGGTGGAATAGCGGGAGGCGGCCGTCGTACTCGGCCATCAGGGTGAAGCTGGGCGAGTTGACGACATCGCGCACGCCCAAACCGGCGGCGAAGCCCTTGGCGAACTGGGTCTTGCCCGCTCCCAGCGGCCCGATCAGCGCTATCCGATCGCCCGCCTGGGCCGCGCCCGCTAGCGAAGCAGCCAGGCTGCGCGTCTCTTCCGCCGAGTGCGTACGAAGCTCGACGGCGGTGCTGGGTGAGATGCTCGTCACACGGTCAAGTTAGCCGATGTCCAGCAGAGGCGGCGGCTCTGCTGAGCCAGGCGCGCAGGGCAAGCCGCTCGGCGGTCGTGCATGATTGCCGCGGGTAACGCGTGGAAGCTCTGCTTGTAGTCGTTTCGCTGCTCGTGATTTTCGCCGTCGGCCCGGTCGTGGCCATGCTCGACGTGCTGACGCGCGAGCTGGTCACGCCCGACGGTCAGCTGGACGGCTCGCGGCTGCTCAAGGGGATGCTGGTCCTGTTCGTGCCGCTGGCCTGGATCGCCTACTTCGTGTTCTTCCGGCATCAACCGCCGTTCGAGGACTGATCCGTGGTCAGCGACTCAGGCGTCGCAGCCGGGCTCCTCGTCGATCTCCTCCAGCCGCTCGATGAGCCGGTCGATGCCCTGGTCGTCGGCCAGCACGCGCGCCAACTCGATCGAGCCGCTGCCGAAGATGCCGCGCAGGACGGGGTCGAAGAAGAGCATAGCCTGGCTGCCCAGCGGGCGATAGGGGCGGCTGGCCTCTAGGAACATCATCGCCGGCACGGTCATGCCGCGCAGCTGGATTTCCCGGGCGACGTGCTCGACCGGATCGTCGCGCAGGTCCAGATCCGGTCCGCCGGGACCGCTCACAGGCGTCGTGCCTCCGCGTGCAGCCTAGAAGTCACTTCTCCCCCCGGTGTACGGCCCCAGACGCCTTGCGAAGCTCCCCGCCGAGTGTCCTGACGTCCAGAAGTACCGTCGGCGCATGGTACACCCGGGGTACCCGCTGTGCCATGGTCGTGACGATTTCCCACGAGATCGTGTTGCGGGCACGCGCCAGTTCGCCGGCAGTGATCTCCTCGCCGCCCTGTCGCCCCAACAGCACGAACTCGTCGGCCAGATCCACGCCGGGCACGTCCGTCACGTCGATCATGACCGCGTCCATGGCCACCGTGCCCACCAGTGGCACACGCCGGCCGCGCACCAGCGCCTGCGCGCCGGGCTGGTACGAGCGCGACCAGCCGTCGCCGTAGCCCACCGGCAGCGTGGCGACGCGCGACGGCCGCTCCGCGCGCCAGCGGCCGCCGTAGCCAACCGGCGTGCCGGCCGGCACGTCCTCGATGCGCAGGGGCCGGCACTTGAGCGCCATGGCCGGGCGCAGGCTCGCCGCGGCCTGCACGCCGTCAGCACTCAGCGGCAGGTCCTCCGGCGCCAGCCCGTAGAGCATCAACCCCGGCCGGACCCCCTCGTAGGCGGGCACGCGGCCGCTCAACAGCCCACCGCTGGCCGCGAGGTGCCGGCGGGGGACGGGCAGGCCGGCCGACGTCAGCGCGGCCACGGCGCGCTCGAACTCGGCCAGCTGGCCGGCCGTGAAGGCCTCGTCGTGGGGCGAGGCCAGGTGGGACCAGAGGCCGGCCACGCGCACGCCGGGCGTCGCCAGCGCCTCCCGGCAGACGTCGGCCACGCGATCGGCGCGCAGGCCGGCCCGGGCCAGGCCCGTCTCCATCTCGAGGTGGACGGCCAGTTCCCCTTCCCTGCGCGCCGCGCGCCAGCCGGCAAGTGCGTCGCGCGCCGTCGCCTCTTCGGCAAGGGTCAGCTCTATGCCGGCCTCGGCGGCCAGCGCGACGTGCTCGGCGGGTACGGCGAACAGGACCAGCAAAGGCGCCTTCACTCCCACCGAGCGCAGGTGCAGCGCCTCATCGAGGGCGGCCACGCACAGCCGGTCGGCCCCCGCGTCGACGAAGGCCCGCGCCGCCGCCTCGATGCCGTGGCCGTAGGCATCTGCCTTGACCACGGCGTTGATCTCGACGCCGGCACCGATCATCGAGCGCACGACGCCCAGGTTGTGGGCCAGCGCGGCCACGTCGATCTCCAGCCAGCAGTGACGAGGCAGCGGCGGTAGGCCGGCGGCCTCGAGCCGCGCCTCGATGGGCTCAGTCACGCCTGCCACCGGTGAGGGCCCGGCGGGCGAGAGCGACCTCGATCGGCAGGTCGGACGCGACCGGCCCCGCCTCGCCCAGCCGCTCGCGCAGCCGCTCGCCGGCCAGCCCGTGCAGGTAGACGCCCAGGCAGGCCGCCTCCCACGGCGCCAGTCCCTGCGCCAGCAGGGCCCCTATCAGGCCGGCCAGCACGTCACCGGTGCCGGCGCTGCCCAGCGCCGGATTGGCAAAGGGCGCCACGGCCGTCCGGCCGGCAGGCTCGCAGATGACCGTGCGGGCCCCCTTCAGCACGACCAGCTGGCCGAAGGCTGCGGCGGCCTCCCGCGCGCGCTCGATGCGCTCGTCGGCGCCGCCACCCACCGGCCGCCCGGTCAGGCGGGCGAACTCGCCGGGGTGAGGGGTCAGGACGCAGGTGCGCCCGATGCCGCGCCAGACGCCACGCTCGGCGGCCAGCAGGCTGAGCGCGCCGCCGTCCACCACCGCCGGCGCCCCGAGCTGGCTGAGCAGCTCGACCAGCAGGCGGCGGTTGCCTTCGCTCTCGGCCAGCCCGCAGCCCACGACGAGCGCCTCGGCCGGGCGGGCACTGATGACCTCCAGGGCGCCTGCCGGCTCGACATCGTCGTCCGCCTCGGGCAGGGCCAGGGTGATTGCCTCCGGCACGCGCCCGGCGACGAGCGGCACGACCGAGGCCGGCACGGCCAGCGCCACCAGCCCGGCTCCCCCGCGCGCGGCCGAGGCGGCGACGAGCAGCGCGGCACCCGCGTATTGAGCGGAGCCCACCAGGCAGAGCAACGTACCGTGGCTGCCCTTGTGACCGGCCGAGTCGCGCCGCGGCAGCATGGCCGCGCCGGCCGAGTCGTCGAGCCGCAGCACTGCCCAGCCCGTGCCCTCAGCGTCCACCCTTGTCCAGCTCGCGCAGGCGCTCGATGCGGGCCATGATCGCCCGCTCGCGATCGTCGAGGCGCTCCTCGATGTCCAGAGGGAAGATGTACCGGCCGCCGGCCGTGCGCACGCCGAAGGCGATGGCCACGGCGTAGTCGCCCTCGTGGCTGATCGAGACGGCCACGCGGCCCATGCCCAGCTGCTTGGCCCTCGCCGCGGCACGCCCGTGCAGGCGGACGGAGGGCTGCCCGGTGGGCAGCCGCTCGATCTCGATGTCGCGCCAGCCCACGCCGCGCACGCCCAGCCCGAGCACCTTGCTGACGGCCTCCTTAGCCGCCCAGCGGCCGGCGAAGTTCTGCGGCCGGTTACGCACGTAGCGCTGCTCGCGCTCGGTCAGCACGCGACGCGGGAAGCGCTCGCCGAAGCGCTGTAGCGCCCGCGCGATGCGCTCCACCTTGATGATGTCGATGCCGAGCTCGGTCGTCCCCTCCGGCACGGGGGGCAGCGCCAACTCCCTACTCCACCGTCACCGACTTGGCCAGGTTGCGCGGCTGGTCCACGTCCGTGCCTCGCGCTACGGCCGTGTGATACGCGAACAGCTGGAGCGGGATGATGGCCAGGATGGGGCTGAGCTGTTCCATCGTCTCGGGCACCCACAGGATGTCGTCGGCGTAGTCGCGCAGCGCGTCGTCGCCCTCCGTGCCCACCGCCATCACGCGCGCGTCGCGGGCACGGCCCTCCATCACGTTGCTGATCAGCTTCTCCTGCACCGACGAGCGCGTGGCGATGGCCACCAGCGGCACCTCCGCGTCGAGCAGCGAGATGGGCCCGTGCTTCAGCTCGCCGGCGGCGTAACCCTCGGCGTGGACGTAGCTGACCTCCTTGAGCTTGAGGGCACCCTCGAGCGCGGTCGGGTAGGTGTAGCCGCGCCCGACGAACATGAAACCGCGCGAGTTCACGTAGCGCCTGGCGAGGTCGGCGATCCCGGACGCGTTCTCGAGCGCCCGGGCCGCGCCCGCCGGCAGTGCGTGGAGGGCCGCGCCAAGCTCCAGCTCCTGCTCGGCGCCCAGCGTGCCGCGCGACTTGGCGATCGCCGCGGCGAGGATCACGAGCGTCGTGACCTGGGCGACGAACGTCTTCGAGGCCGCGACCGCGATCTCCGGCCCGGCTCGGAGGAAGAGGACCCGGTTCGCCTCGCGGGTGATCGCACTGCCGACCGTGTTCGTGACCGCGATGACCGGGGCGCCGAGCTCGCGGGCCAATCGTGTCGGCGCGATCGTATCGGCCGTCTCGCCCGACTGCGTCACCGAGATCACGAGCGTCCGGCCGTCGATCGGCGGGGGGTTGTAGCGGAACTCCGACCCGACCGTGGCACGGGCCGGGATGCCGACCCAATCCTGGATCGCCGTCGCGCCGACGAGCGCCGCGAAATACGCTGTCCCGCAGGCGATGAGCTCCACCCGATCGACGTTGCGGATCGTCTCCTCGAACCCCTCGAACTCTTCGAGCCAGATGTGGTCCTCGCCCGTCACGCGGCCGGCGATGGTCTGGCGCAGGGTCTCGGGCTGCTCGTGGATCTCCTTGAGCATGAAGTGCTCGTAGCCGCCCTTCTCGGCGGCTTCGGTCGTCCAGTCGATGGTCGTCACCGCACGCTGGACCTCCGTGCCCTTCACGTCGGTGATCGTCACGCCCCACGGCCGCAGGTCGGCGACGTCGCCATCCTCGAGGAAGATGACCTGATCGGTGTGGGCGAGGATCGCAGCCACGTCGCTCGCGAGGAAGCCCTCCCCGTCCGCCAGGCCCACCACGAGTGGCACGTCCTTGCGGGCGCCGACCAGTCGGTCGCCCTCGCCGCGGTGCATCACGGCGATCGCGTAGGCACCTTGCGCCAGGCGAAGAGCGGCCCGGACGGCGTCGGCGAGGTCGCCCGTGTACGCCTCCTCGACCATGTGGGCCAGCGCTTCGGTGTCGGTCTCCGACGTCAGCTTGTGACCGCGCGCGGCAAGGCCGTCGCGCAGCTCGCGGAAGTTCTCGATGATCCCGTTATGGATGACGGTGATCTCGCCCGTGCAGTCCTGGTGTGGATGGGCGTTGAGATCGTTGGGACGGCCGTGGGTGGCCCAGCGCGTATGGGCGAGGCCGAGCGCCGCGTGCGGAGTCCGATCCGCGATCGCGACCTCGAGGTTGGCCAGCTTCCCGGCCTTCTTCTCGACGAACAGGTCGCCGCCGTCGTCGACGAGCGCGATCCCGGCCGAGTCGTACCCGCGGTACTCCAGGCGCTTGAGCCCTTCCATGAGGATGGGGCCAGCCTCCCGGGGCCCCGTATAGCCAACGATGCCGCACATGACGTCAGGTCCTCCTTCGGGTGACACCTTCGGTCGGGCACCGTGAACTAGTTTAGACGCTCCTCCGCGAGGGCCGCGAGGGCGTCGGCCAGCTCGGACACGAGGGCTTCGTCGTGACCCTCGACCATGACCCGCAGCGCCGGTTCCGTGCCGGACGGCCGGACGAGCACGCGGCCCGCGTCGCCGAGGCGCGTC
>DATKBB010000043.1:0-14874 GCA_035514295.1 Candidatus Limnocylindria bacterium
GCCATCGTCGGCACGAGCTCGCCTTCTATCCGGCCGGCGAGTGGCTCGAGCCTGTCCGCAACCTGGTGGCCAAGACCCAGCCGAGTGGCGTCGTGGAAGAGCCACGCGCCCCAGACGAGATGCGTGTCGCGGACGGCACGATCGCCGGCCTCGATTGCCCGCGGAATGGCCGCCTCAGCGCCGGCTTCGGCCCACGTCGTCCAGACGGTGGCGCGGTCGAGCCAGATGCGCGATCGGACGTCCCGGGCAAGATTGAGGTCAACGACCTCTTGCCGGAGCGCCCGACCGAGCTCGTGTCTGCCCAGCCACGTGGCACAAACCGACGCCACGCCGGCGTCGATGCCATGAACAGCGAAGGGGTCCTGCTCTCGCGCGCCTGCCAAAGCGCCCAGCATCGTGGGCAGGGCAGTTTCGATGTCCCCGGCCAGCATGTGGCACTCCGCAAGGTTCATGCCCCACATCGCCGCCACCTCCGGCACACGCGCGTCCAGCGCTGAGCGGTGGCCGGCGAGTCCCATATCGAGTGCCTGCCGATGGCGCCCGGCATAGGCATTGGCCATCACGCCGTTGATGCGCAGCATCTCGCCCGCCAGCGGCAATTCCTCGCCCACCTGGGCGGCCAGTTCCAGGCCGGCTTCGACCTGCTCGTGGGCCTCGCCGAAGCGACCCAGCATCACGTTCGCGATGCTCGAGTAGACGAGCGTGTGGACCACCGCTCGAGGCGTGGCCCCGCTCCGTTTCAAGAGGCGGCGGCCAGAGGCGGCGACGGCATGAAGCTGACCGGCCGCGGCACGGAACAGCGTCAGCAGCGACTCGATCTCATCGCGCCAGTCGGCGTCGTCCACGCGCTCCAGCGCGTCGCTCAGGACCTGGGTCGCTTCGGCCACCCGGCCGGCACGGAAGTAGAGCACGTTGGCCCGGGCCAGCGCTACCTCGGCGATCTCGCTGTCGGTCGTGGCGCGACCCGCCGCCTGCGCCAGGACCTCGTCAGCCTCCGAGACTCGCTGCTGGCTGGCCATCGCCCGCCCCAGCAGGAGCCGCGCGGGCACATCAGCAGTGCCGTCTCCAAGGGCGGCGCGAGCGAAACGCTCGGCCAACGCGGCGTCGAAGACGGCCAGGGCCCGCCGGCCAGCCGCCAGCAGTAGGTCAGGGCTGGGCACATCTCCGCCGTCGAGACGCCAGAGGGCAAGGCGAAGGATGTCGTCTGGGCGCCGAGTACCGGCCGCCTCGAGCTGCTCGGCCAAGGTCCGCATGATGCGACGTACGCGGGTGCGGGGCATGTCGGCGGCTACGACTTCGCCGTAGATCGGATGGGCTAGCCGGACCAGCTGACGGTTGCCACTCATGGTCACATCTATAAGCCGCCGCGCCTCCAGGCGTTCGACGGAGCGGCGGTCGCCGACCGATTCCAGTGAGGACAGCGCCAGGCTACCCGCGACCGCCAGCGCTTCGAGCATCTGTTGTTCGGCCGGCTTGAGGCGACCCAGGCGGGCCAGTACCAGCTCGGTGAGGCGGCTCGAGGGTGCCACCTGCCCGGCTGAGCGCCACAGGCCATCCTCCCGGGCCAGGCTGCCCGACTCGAGCCCGCTCACAAGGAGCTCGCGCAGGAAGAGCGGATTGCCCTGCGATCGCTGCCACAGCTCGCTTGCCAGCAACCCGTCGACAGGGCCTTCGAGAACCGCTTCGGTGAGTCCAACCGTTGCCTGCTGGGACAGCGGACCGATCTCTATCCGCACCGCAGCTCCGTCCTTCCAGAGCTGGGTGAGGAAAGGCGGCGTGCGCTCGCCCACACGCAAGGTGAGGACGACCGACGCTACCCGATGCAGTGCTGCCTGGTGCACGAGCACGGCGCTCTGCTCGTCGAGATGGTGCACGTCGTCAACCAGCAGCAGGAGCGGCCCGGACTCGCTACGGCGCCGACCCAACTCGGCCAGTAGAACCGCCATCAACTGTGCCTGATCGGTGCTCGCCGACGGTACGACGAGCAGGTGCGCGAGCGCGCCGAACGGGATCCGCGTCGTCGAGGGCGAGGCCACGATCGATTCGAGGGCGCGCCCACGCTTCGCGGCCAGCTGTCCCAGCTCGCCGGCCAGGCGAGTCTTGCCCACGCCTGCTTCGCCGACTATCGCCAGGGCAACGGTCGGCTCTCGGTCCAATGTGGCTGTCAGCTGCCGCATGACGGCATCTCGACCGACAAGCGGCCAGTCCATCGCGAGCCCCTCTGTCCGACGCTCGCCCCGCAACCGACCTTATCACTACACGCCGACCCGAAGGAAGGGCCTGCGCCTCTTCACTCCCGCATCTGTCAGCGCTCCCGGACTCGACGGGCGCGCTTAACCGCACTCGTTGTCGATGGTGGCCTGCCGGTCTCCGGCCCCGGTGCCCGCCAACGTCGCCCTCTGGCCCATCACCTCGAGCGCGACACTTGGCGTGCGGCGCTGCGAACCTTCCTCGTCGCCGTCGACTCTGCGGCGATCAGAAAGTTCCCGCCTATTCGTCCGGCGCCGGCCAGAGTGTCTCTTCGATTTGGGCGATGATCAGGCGGGGCTGGACAAGGTCGGCGAAGTAGAGAAGACCATCGTCGTCCAGGGCGAAGTCAGCGAACTCGATCCGGCCCAAGCCGAACTCGTCCGGCGGGATGGTGCCCAGCAGGACACCATCGCGGTCGAGGACGAACAGGTTGTTTGCCGGTGTGTCCACCAGCCAGTAGCGCCCGAACCGATCGACCGTGACCGAGTTGACCTCCATCAGCGGGAAGCCCTCAGCCGCACGCCCGGCGTGGTTGCGCAGCCACTCGCCGTCTCCGCTGAAGACGGCCAGGCGCCGGTTGCCGAAGTCGGGGACGACAATTTCGTCATGCTGGAAGTCGAGGGCGGCAGCACTCGGACGCGACAGCTGCCCATCCCCCGGACCGGACTCGCCGAAGCCAAAGAGCCAGAGGCCGTCCTCGCTGAAAACCTGGATGTCCTCGCGCGCCGTGTCGACTACCCAGATGCGGCGTTGCTCGTCGATGGTCACACAGCAGGGATTGACGAACTGACCGATGCCCCTGCCCAAGCGTCCGATCGTGCGCACGTGCCGGCGATCCGCATCAAAGACCTGAACCCTGTGATTGCCGCCGTCGCCGACGGCAATCAGCGAGCCGTCTGGTGACACGGCCACGCCTACGGAGCCGTCGTTCTGTGTCACCTCGGCGAAGCTGAACTGACCGTCACCCGAACCCGACTCGCCCCACGACTCGACGATCCCGTCCGTACGCCTGATCAGGATGCGGTCGTTGAGCATGTCACCGAGGTAGATGGTGCCGTCGGGGGCTCGGGCGATCGACAAAGGCAGTGAGCCCGGCTCGAGGTCTACGACTTCTTGAACGCTGACCAGGACTGCGTGGGCCGGCGGGCTCGCGTGGGCCGGCGTGGTCGTGGGCGTTGGCTGATCTGTGGCTCCCGGCCAGCTCGTCATGCGGTGATCGGTGGGGGCGACGAACGCCGTGACCGTTCCTTTGCCGTCGGAGCGCGTCGTGGCGACCAGCAGGAGGCCACCGGTCACGGCTAGAGACACTTCGACGGCCGAGCCGATGTTCACGCGCCAGAGCTCATTCCCACTCGCGGTGTCCAGCGCGAAAAGGCGCGTCGCGCTCGCCACGTAGACCACGTCATCAGCAACGAAGGGGAATGTGATCAGCCGCTCATCGAGCTCTCCGGCCGGCCACAGTTCGTTGCCGGTGACGGCGTCCAGGCCGTGCAGCCGCCCCGGCATCTCGGTGGAAACGAAGATGCGTCCGTCCGCCACTGCATGCCCGTGAATCCTTGCTCGGTCGGTGGACTGCCAATCCCAGAGCCTCGCGCCGGCAGAGTCATAGGCGAGCACGACATTGCGTCCCCCGCGCACGTCTCGCGCAACCACGGAAATCACTCCATCGACGACAGCCGGAGTCAACACGTGGGCTCCTTCGGTCGCCATCGTCCCCTTCGGTGAGCCGTCGAGCCCGAGCACCGTGAGCTCGCCAGAGCCCGCACCCGACACGTAGAGCAACTCGCCGCCCAGTGCGGCGCCGGTGGTGCCTGGCGCGGAGGCGCGCCAGAGTTCGCTCCCGTCCGTGGCGGCCAGGGCGACCAGTTCCTGATCGGCGCCGGCAAACACGGTGGATCCCGCTACGGTAACGATCGAGCCGAGCAGGAAGCCCTCCTGCTCCCAGACGACCACGCCTCCTTCATCGATCGACAGTGCTCGCAAGCTGCCATCGGTGCCGATGGCATACAGGTAGCTGCCATCGCTCGACGGGGTCGCCGCGATGCTCGCCGGCGTGGTCGCCTGCCAGCGCTCCTGTCCGTTGTCGAGATCCAGCGCACGCACGATGCCGTCCTCTCCGGCGATGATCAACAGTCCGCCGACCACCAGCGGATCGGCCGTTATGGCGGCCGCGTACTCCTTTTGCCATAGGACGACTGGCTCCTCGTCCGGCCCAGGCCCGGGAAGCTGGCCCGACCTTTCGACGTCACCTTTGTAGGTGAGAACGTCGACGGGCCATTCCGATGCGGGCAATGTCGGGGAAGGTGGCGGCATCTCGCTGGCGATCGGCGCAATGGGCGCCGAGCAGGACAGCAGCAGCACGCTGACGAAGAGAAGCGATCGACGCACCGCCCGCATGTCCATCAGCGCGTCCCTTCTGTCAGGTCTCGACCACCGAATGAGCGCTGGGATAGTTCGGCCAGGCGGCCCGATGATCGCAGGTCGGACAATGCCCGATCAATTGCCTCGATCAGCCGGCGGGTTTCCTGCGGCGGACCCGCGACGATCACCGAGCGCGGTTCACGCAGCACTTCGCCTGCCCCAACCATACGCAGCCCATGTGCGGCGAACTCGTCGTCGAGCAGGGCCGCCGTAAGGGCAGCGTTGGCCTCGCCGTCAGCTAGTGCAGCAGCACAGCCCAGGTCGTCGTCGCGCTCGGTAGCCTGGACGCCTGATGGCCGCGCGGCGAAGGTCTCCACCGCTTGGGCTGCTCTGCCCAACAGCCAATCGGCGCCCACGCTGCCACTGACCACACAGATGGTCTCACCCGCCAGCTGTTCGACGGCGTCGACGGACGAGTCGGCAGCTACGACCAGCCAGACCGGCCATGCGTAGTAGGGATGGCTCGTCCTGAAGTTGCTCTCCGGCAGGTCGAGCGCCTTCGAGGGCAGGGCAACGTCCCAGGCGTCCGCGGTCGCGACGACCTCATCCGGATGGCGCGCGCTGATGGTCGGACGCAGCGCCAGCGCCGCTGAAAGCTCCTCGGCAACCTGGACGTCGAAGCCGAGGTGGGCACCGCCGACGGACAGCACCTGGGGCGGCTGATTGGTGACGACCACGCGAACGACGCCCGCTGCCGTGAGCCGATTGAGTAGGTCGTCCTGGGCCGCTGGCGGAACCTCCGGCATAGCGAAGCGAAGCGAGATGGTGAGAGCAACCAGGATGACCAGCCCCGTGGCGATACTGCCGGCCAGCTGCCACACCTTGAATGCGGGCCCGGGACGCGTGCGCACCCGGATTCGCCCCAGGCCGGCCGGTGCGTTTGCGTCGGCTACGTGACTCTTCCTGCCGAGTTCAGCGGCCAGTTGCCTACCGAGCACCGGTTGGTATACCGGCTCGTCGGGTGGGCCGCGGCGCAGGGCGCGCTCGATGTGCCGATCGTCCATCACTCCCTGTCCTCGGTTGAAAGGCGCCTACGTAGGACGGCCATCGCCTGTGCGGCGTGGCTTCGCGCGGCGCTGGGGGTGATGCCCAGCACGGAGGCGATTGCCTCGAACGGCAGATCTGAGCGGTAGCGTAAGTAGAGAACCTGCCGTTGTCGCGGCGGCAGCCGGTCAACCTCCGCCCATACCGCCGCGCGCTCGTCGGTGTCAGCCTCGGAAGGCGTTGTGACCGTACGCCTCAACTTCCCGCTCAGCTCCAGCAATCTTCTGCGCAGTCGGTGCTGGTCTATAGCCAGCCGGTAAATCGCACGATAAGCCCACGCACGCGGGTTCTCCAGGTCGTTGCCGGCGCGTAGCTCACGCCAGACCCGAAGCAGGACCTCCTGAACGGCGTCCTCAGCCTCGCTGTCGCTCAGTCCCTGTCGGCGAACGAAGCCGAAGAGCGCCTGGCCATGCTGAAGCTCGAGGTCGATGACCGTCTGGGCGGCGTCCGAAGAGGACGCCGCCAGAACATCGGCTGTCTCGAGCTCCCTCACGCGGCCAAGTGTCGCAAGCGCCACAATGGTGCTTGCCTGCGCGCTGGCCATCCAGAGTCCCCGTTCAGGCGCCTAGCTTCTCGAACGCCGCGCAGACCTTCTGAAATGCCGCCTCGAAGTCCTCGGCGACGGGATGAGGACCGTGCGCCAAGATGAGGTTGTCATCGATGTCGTATGTCTTGATGCCGTTGTCATGCAGCACCAGGCCGACGCCCTGGCCAACAATCGTCACGTCGGTGCCTTTGAACGTCTCCGTGCGGGTGCTGACGTCGCCCGGTGTGCCGAACTTGAATTCGTTCATGAAGTGACCAAAGGCCCGCAGCGTCGGGCCCGATCCATCTGCGTTCAGACTGAGCGTTTCACGGATGTGCCTAAGGTTCGTGCTGTACAGCTGCCGACCCTGCAGGTCGTGGACCCGCCGGATATTGCCGCTGTGAGAGCCGTTGACGCTGTAGAAGCTGAAATCGCAGATATCGTCGATCTCGAAAGACTCCCAAGTGTCGACGAAGCTCGCCTCGCAGACGATGTTCTTGCCGCTCACCCAGCAGTCCCAGTTAAGGTTCGGATTGGGCGGCGGCTGCAACGCCGCGAGGTCCGTGTACGAGTCCTTCTTGCCGGCCAACGCGCCGGCCGGTGCGCTGACGAGGACTGCGACCACGGTCGCTACCAGGATTGCCCGTCTCATGTTCGTCCCTCCGCTCGTGCCTGCCTCATGGCTTCTACCTATCGACGCGCGGCCACGCCAAAACGCTTAGGCCTGAGCTGAAGAGGGCGTCGCTATACTCGGCCGGATGTCGCTGAGGGACGCCACCATCGCCACCGTCGGCTCGGGCGTGATGGCCGAATCGATGATCGCCGGCCTGCTGCGCGCCGAGGAGGTCGGTCCCGACCAGATCGTGGCCAGCCACCCACGGTCCGACCGGCGTGACGAGCTGGTGCGGAGCTACGGCATCCGCACGGTGGAGGACAACGCCAGCGCGGTCGAGAAGGCAGACGTGGTCGTGCTGGCCATCAAGCCCCAGATGCTGGTGCGCGTGGGGCGGGAGCTGGCGCCTGCGTTGCGCGAAGGCCAGCTGGTGATCAGCATCATCGCCGGTGCCACGACGCGCGCCCTGGCCAACGTCCTGCGCCAGCGCCAGATCGTGCGCAGCATGCCCAACACGCCGGCCCAGCTGGGACGGGGCATGACCGTCTGGTACGCCACACCGGAGGTGACCGAGACCCAGCGCCGGCAGGCCCGTGCGCTGCTCGCCTCGCTTGGCGTGGAGCTGGAGGTGGACGACGAGAAGCTGGTCGGCATGGCCACCGCCGTCAGCGGCACCGGCCCGACCTACGTCTTCCTGGTCATGGAGGCGCTGATCGACGCGGCCGTGCACCTGGGCTTTCCGCGCCATATCGCGCACGACCTGGTCATCGAGACGATCGAGGGCAGCACGCTCTTCGCCAAGTCGAGCGGCATGCATCCGGCCCAGCTGCGCAACATGGTCACCTCGCCCGGTGGGACGAGCGCTGCTGCGCTGCACGAGCTCGAGTCCGGCCGGCTGCGCACGGTGCTGTCGGAAGCGGTCTGGGCCGCCTACCGTCGCACGGAGGAGTTGGGCCGCAACCTCGAATCAGACACCGCCGCCGACGGCTCCTGATCCGCGAGGTGCATGCGCTGAGCGGCCTGCCGGCACTGCTCCCCTGCCTGCTGCTTGCCGGCCAGCCCGGCCTGCCTGGAGAGGTTCTCGATTGCCTGGCGGGCAGCTGAACTCGGAGTTCGTTCGCAGCCTGCGCATCGAGCTGCTGCTGACGCCAGACTGCCCTCACGGCTCGGCCGCCGAGGAGACCCTGCGCTCAGCGCTGACCGTTGACGGCCGCGAGCCGCTCGTGGAGCGGATCTACATCAACGACCTGGACCACGCCGCCGGACTCGGCTTCCATGGCTCCCCCACAATTCGTATCGCCGGTCGCGACGTTGCCCCGCCATCTGCTGACCTGCCCATCGGCCTGGCCTGTCGCCTGTACCCCCAGCCGGACGGAAGTCCCGCCGGCGTCGTGCCGGCCGAGACCATTCGCGCAGCAGCGGAGCGGGTGGAAGAGCAACGGGCGCAGCTGGCCGCCGCACGCGCTGCCCGGCCGAAGCTGCGCGAACTGCCCTGGCGAGCGTCGCGCAGCCTGCTGCTCTGGTTGTCGCGCCGGCGCTTCCTCGGTCGCCTGGCGGTGGCCACGCCGCTGACCCGGCCACTCGTCCGCCGCTTCATCGCCGGCCAGACCTTGGACGAGACGCTCGGGGTCCTCGAGCGGCTGCGAAGTCGGGGCCTGCGCTGGACCGTCGACGTGCTGGGTGAAGCAGTCGCGTCGCCCGAGATGGCGCGCGCTGCTGCCGATCGTTACGTGGCCACGCTCGGTGCGCTGGCCGAGCGCGGCCTGGAGGCCAATGTCAGCCTCAAGCTGACCCAGATGGGCCTGGGTGTCGACGTCGACTTCTGCACGGCCAACGTGCGCCGGATTGTCCACCGCGCGGCCGACATCGGTGCCTTCATGCGCATCGACATGGAGGACCACACGCTGACTGAGACGACGCTCCGGATCGGCCGCCAGCTGCACGCCGATTATCACGACGTGGGCGTGGTCATCCAGTCCTACCTGCGCCGTTCAGCCGCGGACGTGGAGCAGCTGATCGCCGAGCAGATTCGCGTCCGGCTGTGCAAGGGCGCCTACGATGAGCCGCCCGATGTTGCCTATACCAGCAAGGTCGAGGTGGACGACAGCTTCCGTCGGCTAGCAGAACGGCTGCTGCTCGAGGGCCGCTATCCCGCCCTCGCCACGCATGATGATCGGCTGATCGAGGACGCGACTCATTTCGCCGAGCAGAACGGTATCGACCCTTCTCGCTTCGAGTTCCAGATGCTCTACGGCGTGCGCCGCGAGTTGCAGGAGGCGCTCGTCGCCCGGGGCTACACGGTGCGCGTCTACGTGCCCTACGGCTCCGAATGGTTCCCCTACTACATGCGCCGGCTGGCCGAGCGGCCGGCCAACGTGCTGTTCATCCTGCGCAGCATCCTGCCCGAACGCCGCAGCTAGTCTCAGGTTCTTGGTGGGGCTACTCGCTGCGGCCGCTCAGGGCTACGCCAGGCCGGCTCGGTCCTCGATCTCCCAGGCATGGTCGAGCACGTGCCATGCGGCGCGGCGGATCGCATAGCGTGGCGGCCAGCGCGAGCCACCACGCGGACCGACATCCGGCACTTCACCCCGCCAACGAGACACCACCGACTGCTCGAAGTCGGCCGTGCCGCCGGCCTTGCGGGCATACGATGCGTGCGCGCCCTGGACGTGCTCGACGATCGCCTCAAGCGCCCGGCCGCCGCCGCGTGGTCCCGTGCTGAGCTCCCGTCCACGTGCAGCATCAACGGCAGCATCGAAGCTCGCCCAACACGCCGCCAGCATCGCCATCCAGTCCCGCAACGCCGCCTCCTCGAGCGACTCTCCATCCGCCGCAGGTATCGCGCCCGGCGCGCCAAAGTCGGTCGTCGCGTCGCCCTTCAGCCGCTCGATGACGTGAAGTTCCCGGACGCCGATGGGCGCGATGAAGTGGTTCACCACGCGCCCATAGCGGGGACCGTAGTCGAGCAGCGCCTGCAGGGCCGACTCTTCATCACGGCCGTTGCGGCACCAGCCCGGCCAGTCCAGGCCGCCGGCGAAGGTGCGTTTGGTGCCGACCTCCAGGTAGACGTCCACTCAGCCGCTGGAAACCCGCTGGCCCAGGCCCTCCAGCTGGTCGAAGTGCTCCTCGAGGTGGTCGAGCAGGAAGACCTCGACCAGCCGATCGATGCCCATCTCGCCACGCGTCACGTGAACACCCACGGCCTGCCGGTCCTGCGTGGAGAGCCCATCGATGAACAGGCGCAGGTCAACCAGGCCGCCGCGAACCTCTTCGGCCAGGTCGGCCACGCCCTGCCGGCGGCCCGTCTCGATCGCCTCGAGCCGGCCCTCATCCGACTTGATCCGACCGAAGGGCACCGGCTCGCCGGCGAAGTCCTTGATGATCAGCTCGGCCTGCTCGCGCCAGTAGCCGACGAACTCGGCCATGTGCGCCCAGACCTGGGTCGTCTCCCAGCGCTCGTCGGAGCCTGGATCAGGTTCGGTCAGCCCGGCAGTCGGTGTCGAGGCCAGCTCGCCGATGCGACTCTCGAGCGCATCCAGCCGCGGTTCGATAGCGTTCATCTCGAGGCACGATAGCCGATACTTTGCCGTCAAACTATGACTCACTTCGCATCGTGGAGACGATGGAACGGACCACCACGCCGCCCAACGAAATGATCGCGGCCCTGCCGGACGGCCAGCGCGAGGACGTCGCGACCCTCGACGCCGAGCTGTCGCGCGTCTTCGCCGGCCACGAGCGCGTGCTCTGGGAGGGGCCGATGTGGGGCGGCACCCACCAGCGGATCATCGGCTACGGCGCCATGCTTCAGCACCAGCGCAGCGGCGACGTCGAGTGGTTCGTCGTCGGGCTCGCCGCGCAGAAGGGCCATCTGTCGCTCTACGTCAACGCCGCGGAGGACGGCCAGTACCTGGTCAAGCGCTGGGCCGATAGGCTCGGCCGGGCGAAGGTCGGCAGCGCGAACGTGGCCTTCAGGCGCGTTTCCGATCTCGATCTGCCGGCGGTCGTGGCCATGGCCGAGCGCGCTTGTGAGCTGATGTCCGCCGGCTGAGACGCAGCCGCCGGCTGCAGGGCGAGCTCTGGTCAGTCGGGGAAAGCCTCCGGGCCGCGCTCGGAGAGCTCGCGGGCGTGCTCGTCCGCATCGTCGGGCGGGATCCAGCTGAAGGGATAGGACTCGTCCTCCATGCGGACGGCTTCGCGCGTGAGCTGTAGCGGGTGGAAGGTGTCCACCATCACCGCCAGCTCCTCGGTACCTTCTTTGCCGATGGATGCCTCGACCGTGCCCGGATGCGGCCCGTGAGGGATGCCAGCCGGGTGCAGAGTGAACGACGAGATCTCCACGCCGCGTCGGCTCATGAAGTTGCCGGCGACGTAGTAGATGACCTCGTCGCTGTTGATGTTGGAGTGGTTGTACGGCGCCGGGATGGCCAGCGGGTGGTAGTCGAACTTGCGCGGCACGAACGAGCAGACGACGTAGTTGCGCCCGGCAAAGTCGCCCTCGTCCATAAGCGGGCTGCCAACTTGCTGGGTCATGCGCCACATTCTCAACCTTGCCTGAGTTGCCTGTGAGGGCCATGGGCGTGGCATGCTGAGTAGGCGCGGCAGGAGGGACGCACCGCAGATGGCCACGCCGATGGAGGTCATGGGACGCCAGGCCGAGCAGGCCACGGTGGCGGCATTCCTCGAGCGGGCGAGCCCTGCGCCGGCCGGTTTGGTGCTGTACGGGCCGGCGGGCATCGGCAAAACGATCCTTTGGCGCGAAGCAGTGATGGCCGCCGAGCAGCGGGGGTGGCGCGTGCTGATCGTGCGAGGTGCCGAGGCAGAGGCGGCGCTTCCCTTCGCCGGCCTGATCAGCCTGCTCGATCCGGTCGCCGACGTTGTCCTGTCGTCCTTGCCCCCGGCCCTCTCGGCGGCGCTAGCTGTGGCCATGCGCAGAGCGGCGCCGACGGAGAGTGAGCCCGACCCACTCATAGTTTCGGTGGCCACGCTCGCTGCCATCCGCCTGCTCGGTCAGGCCCCCAACCCGTTACTCGTCGCGATCGACGACCTGCAGTGGCTCGATGCGTCGACCCGCCGCCTGCTTGAGTTCGTGGCTCGCCGGCTGCGCTCGGAGCCCGTCACGTGGCTGGCAACTGTGCGTTCCGGACAGCATGACTCCGCCGGTCAGCTCGTCAGCGCACTGTCGGAGTCGCGCACCGAGCTGATCGAGCTGGGACCACTGCCGCTGGCGGCGCTCGCTGAGCTGCTCCGCCGGCGGCTGGGCGCGATGTTTCGCCGGCCGACCCTTCTGCGCATACAACGCGCGTCGGCTGGCAATCCGTTCTTCGCGCTCGAGTTGGGCCGCGCGCTGCTGCGTCGCGGGATCACCGTCGCTCCGGACGTCTTGCCTGTGCCGGAGGACATCGCCGCCCTGCTGCGCGACCGTCTGGCGGCTCTGTCGCCCATCGCTGCCGACGCGGTACTCGTGACAACCGTGCTGGCCAACCCGACGCGCGCCGGCGTCGTGGCGGTCCTGGGCGGCGGCGCGGCAGCGACGGACGGGGTGCAAGAAGCGATCCAGGCCGCGATCCTCGAACGCGACGGTGAGTCCATTCGCTTTACGCATCCGCTCCTCGCCTCGGTCGCTTACGACGATGCCCCCGATGGGAAGCGGCGGATGATCCATGGTCTGGTCGCGCAGCGGGCGACAGACGCGGAGGAGCGCGCGCGTCACCTGGCGCGAAGCTCCACCCGGCCAAATGAGCGCATCGCGCGCGAACTGGAGCGGGCCGCGCGAAGCGCGCGGAACCGCGGCTCGGCGGAGGGCGCTGCTGAGTTGGCTGAGTTGTCCCTGCGCAGCACGCCGATCGGCCGGCAGGACGAAGCGCGCCGCCGCGGCATCTTGGCCGCCAAGTACCTGCTGCAGGCGGGCGATGCCGAGCAAGCGCGGAGCATACTTGAGCCGCTCGCGCGGCAATTGTCTGGCGGGCAACCACGCGCCGAGGTTCTGGTGGCGCTGGCCGACACCTACCGGGGTGCCGATTGGGATACCGCTACGCGGCTGCTCAACGAAGCTGCGGCCCACGCCGGCGAGTCGCTCACGCGCATCGCGGTTGAGCGTCGGCTGGCCACCGCGGCGTACATGACGCTCTCGGATCGGCGGGCCGGCCGCGAGCACGCGCGGCGGGCGCTCGAGCTGGCCGAGGCCGCCGGCGACAACGCAGAGCTGGCAGCCAGCCTGGTCCAGCTGGCCTGGCTCGACTGGTCCGTCGACAGCGTCGTCCGGCACGACCTGTTGGATCGGGCGGCCGCTCTGCACGCTCGGCTGCCTGCAACGACGTTCGAGTCGCTGATCAATGCGCGCGGACTGATCATGCTCTTCTCAGGCGACATCGACGGCGCGCGACAGGAGTTCCTGGCAACTCGTGCCGTGGCGGAGCGAGTTGGTGATTCGTATGCCCTTGCCCATGCGCTGCTCGAGCTCATCACCGTCGAGACGAGAGGCGGAAACTGGCCCCTCGCACTGGACTGGGCGCGGCAGGCCGAGGCGACCGCTCATCTCATCGGACACCGGCTGCTGGAGGCCGGCGTATTCGTGCGCAAAGCCAACGTTCTCGCTCATCTCGGCAGCGCCGACGATGCCCGCCGAGCGGGCGAGGCGGGCCTGCACCTCAGTCGGCAGGTAGGGGCGACCTCGGAAGAGGCCTACGCCCAGGAAGTCATCGGCTTCCTGGAGCTGTCGCTGGGTGATGCCGAAGCGGCGGAGCGCCGGCTCGGAACCGTCGTGGAGCGCTACCGTGCGGCCGGTTCCGAAGCACGTTTCGATGCCAACCACTTCGAAGCCCTGGTGAGCTTGGGCAAGTTGGCCGAGGCCGAGCGCGCGCTGCAGCCCTTCGAGGCGCGTGCTCGGCAGCAGGAGCGACCATGGTGGATGGCCGTGAGCGCGCACTGCCGGGGACTCCTCATGGCGGCCGGCGGCGACGTGGCCGGCGCTCGACGCATGTTGAATCGGGCGTTGGCTCTGCACGAACGAGTAGACGTACCGTTTGACCGCGCACGGACGCTCCTGGCGCTGGGCGAGGTCGAAAGGCGCGACCGACGCCGAGGCGCCTCGCGCCGCTCGATAGGCGCGGCCCTGGCTGAGTTCGAGAGACTCGGCGCGCGCCTGTGGGCAGAACGCGCCCGCCGTTCGCTCGCCCGTGGCGGGCCGCAACGGGGTGTTGGCTCGTCCGAGACCGACCAGCGCATCATCGAGCTCGTGGCGCGCGGCAATACCAATCGCGAGATCGCGGCCACGTTGTTCATGAGTCCGCATACCGTCGACACGCACCTGCGCCGGATCTATCGGGCTTTCGGGGTCAGGTCGCGAGCCGAGCTGGCCCGCCACGCCAGCGCCGGCAAGGCGAGCACGGGATCCGAGGTCGATCTCGACCGCTGACACTCACGCAACCGCGCCATTTCCCTCGTGGCGGTCACCTCCTAGCGTGCGCTAGGAGGTGATTGTCATGAGTTCCACTCGAAAGCTCGCTCTGCTCTGCGTCGGGCTGACCGCCCTGACGGGATGTGTCAGTGCCGGCGCACCGCCAGTGGCTCCTCCGCGCTCGCCGACGAGCGCGGCTACTTCGAGCCCCCTCCCGGCGCTGATCTCAGTGAGGCTGAGCGAGTTCTTCGACGAGATGAGCGCGCAGCCCAGGTTGATCTGTAGTGTCGCTGCGAACCGGCAGGCGTTGCCCGCCGGGGCGGTGCGAATGGCGGTGCTGAACCGGACGAACGCCACGGTCGCGGTCGCCGTCCTGCGCGTCGACGACGGCCATAGCTATGCCGACCTGCGAACGCACCTGGCCACGGAGCGCAGGCCGCCGCCTTGGAGCGAGCGCTCGTTCTCGGTCACGCTCGACGCGGGAGAGGCTACGTCCGGCGAAGGAGTAGTGCGCGCGGGCATACACGCCATCGGCTGCACCGCCTCCGACGAAGCGCCGGTCCTGCGCGACCGGGTCAGCCTCATCGGGCCGCTGGCTGTCGAATAGGTGCGACGTCGCCCGGC
>DATKBB010000044.1:0-2956 GCA_035514295.1 Candidatus Limnocylindria bacterium
GGCCACCTCGCGCGCCTGGGCCAACCTGCCTTCGTATGCATCGACCAGCGCCCGTATCCGGCGCGCCGGATCGGCCGCCTCGTATCCCTGCTGGCGGGCCGCCGCCGTGGCCGCATCAGCCAGCTCGCGTGCATCCGTGAAGCGGTCGGCGAGCGCCTCCGTCTCGGCCAGCTTGGTTAGCAGGTCGGCCTCGTTGCTCAGATCACCTCGCCGGCGGTCGCGCTCAAGCATGGCCCGGAATCGGTCGCGGGCGTCCTCCGTCCGATCCAGGGCGAGCCACCAGATGCCAGGGATCGTGTTCGCCTCGCCCGTGTCGGGCGGCTCGATCGCCAGGGCACGCTCGAGCAGCTCGGGGCGCGGCGGGAGGCCCAGCCAGACTTCGCCGACGAACAGCTGCATCAGGCTAGAGGCCAGCGACGCTGGATCGCCGCCGTCGTCCAGCAGGGCCACTGCTCGCCGCGCGTGCTCCAGCGCGCGGGCTATGTCGTAGTCGTAGAAGACGGCCAGGCGGTAATGCATCTGCGCCTGCAGGTCGGGCTCGCCCTCGACCTCGCCCAGTCCGTCCTCCAGCTGAGCCACCGCCTCGGCCGAGGTGGTGGTGTACCAGCAGACCTCCGAGCGCAGGATGCGTGCCCGGCCCAGCAGCCGTCCCGGCGGCACTCGGCGGATCAGCTCGTCGAGCAACGGCTGAGCCGCTTGCAGGTCCGCCGCCCCGTGGAGTGCCTCGGCCAGCGCCAGCGTCCGCCGGTCGCGCGACTCCGGCTCATCGGCCGGCGTCCGCTCGCCGGCCAGGCGCAGCAGCTCCGCCGCCACCTCGGGGGCGCCCCGCTCGCGCGCGCGCCTGCCCGCCTCCTCCAACTCGGCGGCAATCTCGGCGTCCGGGCCGGTGCTGGCCAGCGCGCGGTGCCGGGCGCGCGCCTCCAGCTCGACGGTCACGCCCCCCAACTGCTCATGGGCCGCCCGCCGCTGGCGGGGGTTGGCCAGCTCGTAGACGGTGGATGCGACCAGCGGGTGGGCGGCCCGCAGCCGGCTGCCGTCCAGGGCCAGCAGCGCCTCATCCAGGCCCTGCCCGGCTGCCGAATCGGCCGTTGCCTGGCCCAGCAAGCTGCGAGCCGCCTGCATCTCCAAACCGCCGGCGGCGGCCACCAGCAGAAGCAGCTCTCGGGCAGTATCAGGCAGCTGTCTCGCACGGGCGGCCAACAGGCCGCGCAGTGAGGCCGGAATGGGCATGGTCGTGCCGGCGGCGGGCAGCGGCTTGCCCTTCAAGGCCCGCGCGATCTCCAGCGCATGGAAGGGCACGCCACCCGACAGCTCGTGAAGCCGGATGAGCAGCGGCCTGGGCAAGGTCATCTCCAGGCGCTCGCCCAGCAGCCTATGGAGCGCACCCGGGCTGAGCGGCTCGAGCCACAGACGCTCTGCGGGCCGGCCGGGGAAGGCGTTATCCAGGCCGAGGGGCGCCGGTCCATCCTCCTCCGCCCGCTGGGTCAGCACGAAGCCCACGGGCCGCCCGCCAACGCGGCGGGCGATGAACTGGAGAGCTGCCGCGCTGGGCTGATCCAGCCAGGGAGCGTCGTCGATGGCTACCAGCAGCGGCCGCTCGGAAGCGAGCAGCAGGAAGGCGTTCGCCGCTGCTGCCTGGACCAGCTGGGGATCCCCCGTCGCCGGCGCCGGCGGCGCGGCCTCCTCGGACAGGCCCAGCGCCCGCTGGAGGGTTGTCCGCTGCTGGCCCGGCAGGCGCGGCAACAGTGCGCCCAGCTCGTCGCGCAGAAGATCGAGCAACGCGGCGTAGGCGAAGGTCGCCTCCGTATCGCTGGGGCGGGCACGCAGCACCCGGTAGCCGGCCTGCTCGGCTGAAGCCGCGGCGCTCAGCCAGAGTGACGTCTTGCCGATGCCCGCCGGGCCGGCGATCAGCAGTGCGTGGCTCGCCGCCCTGCCCTCGCTCAGCGCGTGTACGAAGCGCTGCACCCCAGTCAGCTCGGCCTGCCGGCCGACCAGCCCCTCTACAGCGGACGTTCCCACGTCGGTCATGCGCGCTTCCCTTCGGGCGGCTCGATGTGGGGAATCTACCGATGTTGCAGTCGAGCGCTTGGGCGATCGTGGAGCACGTGGAGGACACGGCTCGGCCGGCGCACGCCTGGCGACTCGAAACCGATCTGGTGCTGGTCGAGTCCTATCGGCCCGCTGCCGACCATGCCGCCTTCCTGGACCTCTTCGCACCGGCCCGGCAGCACACGCTCGACCGTCTGGCGGACGGTGGTCCGGGCGTGCGCTTCGTGGGCGCCATAGTCGTGCCGGGGGACGAGGTGGTCTTCTACCTCGTCGCCGCGCGTTCGCTCGAGCAGGTGCGGGAACTCGTGGCGCAGGCTGGACTGGCGGCCGTGCGCATCGTGCCCGCTTCGTGGGCTGCGCCCATCTGAGTCGGGCTGCCCGTCCAGCCACGCTCGATCGCGTGGCAGACTTAGCGCATGAAACTCGTGTTCAGGCTGAGCAGCCTGCTCCTGGTCGCAGTGCTGGCCCCGGGCTGTGACGCCGTGCCTGGTGACGGCGGAACGCCCGGAGGCGTCGACAGCGAGGCTGCCCGCGCGGCACTGTGCGACACCGCCACGGACACTTCTCTGGGCAATCTGGCGGCGCAGGTCGAGGCGATGACCGACGAGACGGACCCGACGGCCATGGGCACGGCCATCGGTTCTACGATGGCCGACCTTCAGGCGCTTCGGGTGGAGCCCGGCGAAGCAGTCCCGCGCGACGCTGCGGTCACGGCGCTGGGCCAGCTACAGGGCGCGCTGAGCGATGGTGAGACCCGTCGCCGAGTCGCGACGCAGGCCGCCTATGCCTTGCGCGCGGCCCAGATGGAGATCTGCTGAAGCGTGCCGATGACCGGCGCGGCCACGGGCTGGGACTGCTGATTGCCGGGAGCCGCCGGCGGCTGAACGGCGGCGCCACGACCGCGGCC
>DATKBB010000045.1:0-13925 GCA_035514295.1 Candidatus Limnocylindria bacterium
TCGTCCTCCCGATAGCGAGTCGATAGCAGCTCAAGAGCATCGGCACCAGCCTGGCCACCGAGGGTGTCGACCAATGCTGGCAGCTGTTCCTTAGCGATCGCTATCGTCCACTCGTACTCGCCGCTGCCCCAGAAGCGCCGCGTCGTCTCACCCAGATCGTGACCCTCAATCACGAGCATGCCGTCGGTGCGCAGGTACGCTCGCAGATAGTAGGCGGAGTCGCCGTACCGCTCTGACCGAAGGGTAACGCTCCGCTCCACCGAGGAATGTTACGCCTCGGTCGCCGACGTCAGCCCGACCGCGGCGAGCACGACGAAGTCATCGTGTGGCTTCGATCAGGCGCATCGCCTGCCGGCCGCGGCGGCGAAGGATGTTTACGCAGACATCGTCGACCGCCGCAGACATCGTCGACCGCGGCAGACGCGCCGGACCTTCGCCAGCGACGCCGAGTCGTTCGCCTATGTGGCGAGCCGGCTGCGTCGGTTAGTCGCCGCTTCGCCTCGGCCGGCGGCGCGGCATGGATCGGCTCTGGTGCGAGCGGCTAACGACATGCGCCGCGCCGGAGTGATCGCTCTACCCGACGCGCGTGGCTTCCTCGTATCCGCCGCCATCGACGCTGTCGCACATGGTGTTGAGCGTCTCTTGCCGGCGCTCCTTCTCCGGGTCCGCCGACCACTTATCGACCGTCTCGCTGTCGGCCCACTCCAGGAACGACACGAAGTGGCTGGCATCGTCCTCGTCGCGCAGGAGCCGTGCGTGCTCCAGCTGCGGATACGCGCTCTTCGTCCACGTCAGCGCCTCGCGCCACGTGTTCACGAACGCCGTCTCCTGGTCGCTCTTGACCCGCCAGTGGGTCGACACGTAGAAGTCGGGCATCTCGGTCCTCCCTTGCTCTATACACAAGACTAGCCTACGACCCCAGCCCGAGCGTCGATGCCGGTGTCGGTGCGCCGCTGGACACGGACCCGATGCCGCACCTGAGAGACGCGGAACTCGAGGCGGGCCTGGGGCGAGTTTCTCGACGCCAAACCGCGGGGGCTGGCACGCCTGTCTCTATCGGTACAGCCACGCCATCTGGTCATAGTGACAACTGTCGGTCGGGCTGAGGAAGGGCACTGAACTGGGTTTCCCCACAGTTCCCCGCCAGTCTGGCGATGATCGCTGTTGGACGGTCACAGGATATGGTATCTTGCGGATTATGTCAATCCAAGGACCCACCGGCGGCGGCCCGCAGCTGACGGCCACCTCGTACCTCGTGCTCGGCCTCCTCGCCCGCGAGGGACCCTCGACGCCGTACGACCTGAAGCGCCACGTGGCGGCCACGTTCGGCCACCTCTGGCCCTTCCCCCACGCCATCCTCTATAAGGAGCCGGCTCGCCTCGTCGAGCGCGGCCTCGTGACCGAGGAGCGCGAGAGCGAGGGCCGGCGGCGTCGGCTCTTGACCATCACCCCGGCGGGTCGCGAGGTCCTCCGCGAGTGGCTCGGGCGTCCGGCCCGGCAGCCCAGCGAGCTGCGCGACCTCGGCCTCCTCCAGCTCTTCTTCGCCGATCTCGAGCCCACCTCGGTGCGGCTCGCCATCGCCACCGCGCAGCTCGCCCAGCACCGCGCCCGGCTGGCCGCCTACGAGGCGGCGCCGTCCCCTGATAGAGGGCGAGGCGCGGGCGACCGGAGCATCCAGCAGTGGCGCGAGGTGACCCTCCCGATGGGCCTGCGCTTCGAACGGGCGGCCATCGAGTTCTGGGCCGGCGTGGCGGCCGGCGTGAGCGCCGAGGAGGAGGGGCCGCCGCCTGAGCCGGGGGCGAGGAGGACAGAGCCATCCTCGCGGCGACGGACCTAGCACCGCCGCCCCACCATGGCGGCGTACGAGGTCGTGCGGAGGCCGTTCATCGCGCCCTTCCGCGCACGCCGGGCGACGGCGTTGGTGCTCGTTGGGCTGACCACGCCGCTCGCGTGCTCCGGGACGAGGACGTGCACGCCTACGTCGAGCGCTACGGGCTCCGGTACACCGTCGGCTTCGACGCTCATCGTCCATCTTCCATGCCTACCAGGCGTTCGCCCTTCCGACGCAGGTGTTCAGCGACGCCGACGGCGTCGTGCGCGGGGTGCTTCTGGGTAAGGTCTCGCGCGAGCAGGCCGAGGCGATCATCGAGCCGCTGCTGGAGGACGAGGGATAGCGGGCCGAGGCGGATGTTCCGATCATCTCACCATGCGCTCATGGTGTCGAGCGCTTTGCGGGATGGACGCTGCGGCGACAAGCCAGGCGTGATCGCCGGTCGGAACCGCTCCCGCGAGACGAGCCGCGATCTAAAGCGCCGGGTCGGCGATAGGAAGCTTACGTCATGCTGTAGCGCCGCCATCGCCAACGCCGTAGCGCGCCTCCCATTCGGTACTCGCCAAGCGGACCGACCAGCTCGGTCGGGATCACTTTGTCGAGTAGAGGAAGTACGCTGGCGGAGGATCGGTGAATGACCCGGCGATCATTGACGTTGGGCATGGCTGGGGAGCAGACTCCCCGCAGCCGCCTGTGCAGGAGGGATGCGAAATGTCCAGCCGATTCCCGCTCGCCGCGATGCTTGGCATGGCACTCATGGTCTCGCCCGTCACCGGCGTGCGCCCGGTCGTGGCTCTCGACGACTCGGCGGTGCCGCCGGACATCGGCATGCTCCCGCCCACGGACTTCAGCATCCAGAACCGACCGAAGGGCGTGCGGTGGCTGCGCTTCGACTCGGTCGTCGTCAACGTCGGGCCCGGTCCCTTCGAGGTGGTCGGCCGGCCCGATGGCGCGACCGACGGCACGCTGGCGGTGACGCAGCTCGTCGCTGATGGGAGCGGCGGCTGGACCGAGGTCGCGACCGCGGCCCGCATGTTTTACGCCGGCGACGGCCACGACCACTGGCACGTCCGCGACCTCCAGACGTGGACGATCGCGCGGGTGAACGACCCGGCGAACGTGCTGCGCCGCGGCGCGAAGACCGGCTTCTGCTTCTGGGACAACTACCGCTACGGCTCGACCGCGCCGGCCTTCTACCACCCCTCAACGACGTCCGCGTGCGACGAGCGGACAGACGGCACCGTCCCGATGGGCCTCTCGGTCGGTTGGGGCGACGAATACCCGTCGACGATCGCGTTCCAGTACATCGACATCACCGGTCTGCCGAACGGCGACTACCTCGTCAGCCTCCAGGCCGATGCGGGGAACGAATTCGTCGAGGCCGACGAGACGAACAACAGCGGTTGGGCGATGATTCGCATCGCGCGCAAGGGCGTGACGGTGCTCTCCAGCGGGACGGAGCTGCCGCCGCCGTAGCCTTGGCCAGATCATCCAGAGCAGCCGGGCGGCCGACTTCTGCCGGCGGTATACGATCGCCTCGCCTCGCAGCCATGGATCTCGACCGGGCCGCATGACGATCCGGCAGCCGGTCAGCCGGCGGGGACCGCCGGGACGTCACGAGTCGTGACTGCCGGACACAATCCACTCATAGTGTGCGGTCGGTGGCTGTGATACATCCACTCATGCGGGGCACCGCCGTGGAGAGCCTATATCGAGTCCCAGAGCCGCCCGGCGGCGAGGGACAGGCGGCTCCGGCGGGGTGCTCGGCTCGCTCAGAGCGGCGCGAGCGGACCGCGTGGTAGAGGTTGCTAGCCCGGGACTCGACTAGGCACTGCCGGCCGGCCGAAGAGATATCCCTGCCCGAGCGTCACGCCCAGGCGGAGCAGCGTCTGTCGCTCCGCTTCGCTCTCGATGCCCTCACCTATCAGCGTGCAGCCGACCTCGGCAGCGAAGTGCACCAGGCCGGCCACCAGTGCCTGGCGAGCAGGGTCGGCGTCGATGTCGCGGACCCAGCCCATGTCCAGCTTCACGTACCCCGGGCGGAGGGCCAGGATGTGGCGCAGGCTGGCGTAGCCCGAACCGGCGTCGTCGACCGCCACGCGGATGGGCGGCTTGATGCGGGCCAGCGCCGTCTCCAGCGCGGCGTAGTCATGGATGGGGCTGTGCTCGGTGATCTCCAGCACCAGCTGTCGGTCGGTCTCGCCCAGGAGCCGGGCCAGCTCGGCCTGCAGCACCAAGCCCGGTGAGACGTTGAGCGCCAGGAACGCGCCGACCGGCAGGTGAACCGCTGCACCGACGGCCGCAGTCAGGGTGGCCAGCTCCAACTCATGCCCGAGCTCGAGCGTGACCGCCTCAGCGAAGTGCATCTCCGGTGGCGCACCATCGTCGAAGCGAGTCAGTGCCTCGTAGCCCACGAGCGCTCCGTCGGCCAGCGCCACCAGCGGCTGGAAGTGCGGTGTGAAAGCGGCCTCCTCGATCAACTGGCGCAGGGCGGCATGGGCCAGCGAGCGTGATGCGCCGGCCTCCATGCCCGGGCGCAGCAGAGTGGCTACGAGGTCGGCCACCTCGACGAACAGCGGCATGCGACGGACCAGCTCGACGGCCGAGCCACGGCGCAGCGGCAGGCCCATGACCAGCAGCCCCGAACCGTCAGCCGACGCGCCTGCCGGCTGGGCCACCATGACCTCGCCTCCGGCCGGCTGGCCGTCGCCGATCGGTCCGCCCTCGAGGAGCCAGCGCTGGCGAGCGTCGGCCTGCAGCGGGCTGGCCAGGTGGCGCTGGAGGGCGATGGCCAGCCGATAGCGGCCAGCCCAAGCGCCGCCCATGGCCAGCGGCACGGCCGAGCCGTCGGGGCACAGGCGCGCCAGTCCGAGCGCCTCGAGGTCCAGCACGGACAGCAGCTCGTCGACCAGCGTCGCGGCGACGCGCTCGGGCGAGCCGTCGATGCGCACGCGGCGCAGCGCCGCGGTCACGGCGCGGCGCTGGCTGGCCTCCTGCTCGAAGGCCTCCTGCCAGGCGGCATGGCTGCGCAGCTGGGCGGCCACGCGGGCCTTGAGCTCGTCCAGCGCGACGGGCTTGGTCAGGTAGTCGTCGGCGCCGGCCGCCAGGCCCTCGACGCGATCCTCGAGCTCGGCCTTGGCCGTCACCAGAATGATCGGCAGAGTGCGCGTCACCGGTCGTGCGCGGACGGCACGGATGACCCCCGGGCCATCGAGGCGGGGCATCGTGCTGTCGAGCAGGAGCAGGGCCACCGGACCGGCTTCCAGGCGCTCGATGGCCTGGACTCCATCAGCCGCCTCGATGGTGGCGTGACCCTCGCCTTGCAGGACGCGGGCGAAGAGCGCGCGCACGGCCGGCTCGTCGTCGACCACCAGGATGGGCCGGGCGGCACTGGCCGGCGCTGGGCTGGCGTGGGTCATGCTCATGGTCGCTGGTCCAGCGCCTGGCGCACGGCGCGCCCGAGCGCCTCGCCGCTGAAGGGCTTGGGCAGGAAGGCGATGCCCTCGCCCACCACGCCGTGGTGGACGACCGAGTTCTCGGTGAAGCCCGAGACGTACAGCACGCGCAGCCCCGGGCGCGAGGTCGCCAGTTGGAGGGCCAGCTGGTGGCCCTGCAGGCCGGGCATGATGACGTCGGTCAGCAGCAGGTCGATCGGGCCCTGGTGGGCGGCCGCCACGGCCAGCGCCTCGGCGCCGTTGGCCGCCTGCAGGACGGTGTAGCCGCGCGCGTCCAGGATGCGCGCGGCAAAGCTGCGCACAGCGGCCTCGTCCTCGACGAGCAGGACCACCTCCCTGCCCCTCGGCTGGACTTCGGCCGCCGTCGGATCGGGCGCGCGCGCTGCACCGCCCTCGACGCGCGGCAGGTAGACCTTGAAGCTCGTGCCGTGACCGGGTTCGCTGTAGACGTAGATCGAGCCGCCCGACTGCTTGACGATGCCGTAGACGGTGGCCAGGCCCATGCCCGTGCCCTTGCCCGGCTCCTTGGTCGTGAAGAAGGGCTCGAAGATGCGCGCCTTGGTAGCTTCGTCCATGCCCGTGCCCGTGTCGGAGATGACCAGGCCCAGGTGCGGCCCGGGCGTCACACCGGGATGCAGCGCGGCGTAGGCCGCGTCGAGCTGGGCGTTGACGATCTCGATGGCCAGCTTGCCGCCGGCGGGCATGGCGTCGCGCGCGTTGACCGCCAGGTTGACGACGACCTGCTCGAGCTGCGAGGGATCGACCAGCACCTGGCCCAGCCCAGGCGGCGCGTGGGTTACCAGCTCGATGTGCTCGCCCAGCAAGCGCCGCAGCAGGGGAGCGATACCAAGCACGACGTCGGCCGGGTCGATCACCCGCGGCTGGAGCACCTGCCGGCGGCTGAAGGCCAGCAGCTGGCGGGTCAGCTCGGCCGCCCGATCGGCGGCCAGCACGACCTGCTCGAGATCGGGCTGGTTGGGGTCGCCTGCCCCAAGGTTGGCGCGGATCAGCTCGGTGTAGCCGCGGATGGCGGTCAGCAGGTTGTTGAAGTCGTGCGCGATGCCGCCGGCCAGCTGGCCAACGGCCTCCAGCCGCTGGGCCTGCTGGAGCTGGGCCTCGAGCTGGCGCCGGTCGGTGACGTCCTGCATCGTGCCGCGGATCTTGGTCACGGCACCGTTCTCGCCCTGCTCCACGACGCCCACGCTCGTGACCCAGCCGCGGGCGCCGTCTGGGCGCACGGTCTCCAGCTCGACTTGCCATGGCTCGCCGGTCTCGACGGCACGCTGCACGGCCGCCGTCACGAGCGCCACGCTGTCCGGCGTGAAGAGCTTGGCGATGTCGCCCAGCTCGACCGCCGGCCCAGCCGGATCGCGGCCCAGGATGCGGTACATCTCGGCCGACCAAGTCGCGCTGCCGCTGGCCGGTTCGAGCGTCCAGCTGCCAACGTGCGCGATGCGCTGGGCCTCCTCCAGGTCGCGTCGACTCTCGCTGAGGGTCGCCAGCAGGCTGGCCCGCTCGGTCTCGGCCCGCACGCGCTCGCTGTTGTCGCGCGCGACGTGGACCAAGCGCCCGTCGCTTTGCATCCGGGCGCTGAGTTCGACCGGCACCGTGCTCCCGTTGCTGTGCTGCAGCTGGCGCGCGAAGACCAGCGCCTTGCCGGCCCGTAGCTCGCTGAAGTGGAGCGGCTGGGCGGCCAGATCGGCGGGCGCCACGAGATCGACCCAGGCGCGTCCGACCAGCTCCTCCATGCTGTAACCCAATAGGGTTGCGCCAGAGGCGTTCACCTCGACGACGCGGCCCTCCACATCGAGGATAAAGATGGCCTCAGACGACTGCTCGACGAGCGAGCGGAAGCGCTCCTCGATGCTCCGCAAGGCCTGCTCGGTGTCGTTGGCCGGCCGGTCAGGGCCGCGCTCGAAGCGGCCGCCGCGTGGCGGGGCCTTAGACAGGTCGCTGTGCGGCGGGTGACTGAGCGGCTGGCTAAAGGGATTGCTGAGCGCCAGGCGTCGCCTGAAGGCAGAGGCGCCGCCGCGGTGGGTGCCGGTCATCGGCTCTGTCGAATCCTCGTGGTGGCAGTGCCGGTCGAGCGTAAGGGGCGGCGGTGTGCTCGGGCAACAGGACCTTCTTCCCACCGGGCCGGGAGTGCCGGGTCGGGCACGATCGGCTCATAGTGTCGAATCGCTCCCGGCGTCGTGACTTCGTCCTGGGCGGTACGTTCCAGCAGTCGATGTGCGCTATCGTGACCAAGCCGTGGGGCCTGATGTCGACTACTGGCTCGCACTCCCGGTCCGGTTCGTGCAACCCGGCGAGGTTGAGTATGTCGCCGCCCGGGTAGTCCGAGTTCTCGACCCCTATGACCCGCGCTATTGGGGAGCCGAGAAGGTTCGGGAGCGAGTTCCCTCTGATCAGCTCGCCGAACCAGTGCGCGTCGCGCGGCCAGTCGACCCTGCGTATTGGACGTGCGACGTCGTTCGGCTTATGCAGCGGCCGACTGTGTATCGCTGAGTCACTCAATCGAATGTCCGACCGCACCCGGCCCGGTGACATGCTCCGCGAAGGGCGCTCGGCCGCTTGGGACGCGCTCCATGACCCCACGCGGCGAGGCTGGTACGTCGGCCGGCCGAGCTACCACGGTGAGCGCCGGAAATGGGAAATGGGCTTCTTTACGCCTTCAACCCCTTAGAGAAGCCGGTCATCGGTTACGTAGACGCAAGTGGATGGCGATCGCCGAGTCCGATGAAGCCGTCGTGCGTGAGATGGCGGGGTGCTTGCGCGAGATCGGCCGCCGCAACGTACCGAAGTGACAGATCCGAACGACGATGCCGCAGCAGACGCCAAACTAGCGGGATGGGTGCCACGACCTTTACCCCGCTGGCGTGCTCACCTGACCGGCGCGGAGTGGGTCCTCGAAGCCCTTGCAGCCCACTTCGCGGGCGAGCCCATAACTGTTGGTCGGGGCGCCGACGGCACGTGGTGGCTGGCTTCCGCGAGGTTCGAGAGCCTTGCCACGGCTTCGGACGTCCACGATATCGGTCAACAGCTTATCTCCGTGCTATTGGCAATCGCCCGCACTCGGATCGGCATTGGGCCGGATCTCGAGCTGTCAGGCCTATTCCTCGAGAAGCTCGATGACGCCCACCAGCAACAACACTGGATCAAGGCGGGGGAGTTCACGGTCTACCCGCGGGGGCATCCAGAGTTGGCGGACACCCGCGATGATCGATCCCGGGAACCAGACGTTGAACTCGCCGAGCGGGACTGGCGCGTGAGTCGCGCGCTTGCATTTCTTGCGGCGCCGCGCAGCTGGCAGAGCCTCTATGCCGCATTTGAGCTTGTCCTAAAGGATCGGCGCCTCGGCGCCAAGAACGCCATTTCGGAGAGGGGATGGGCGACTGAGGCCGAGATTGATCGGCTGAAGGAAACGGCCAACAACTTTGGAGCGGTTGGCGTTTACGCACGTCACGGTTACCTCCGCTATGCGCCGCAACATCCACTCACGCTGATGGAGGCCGAAAGCATCGTGTACCGGGTGGTCCGGCATTGGCTGGATGCGCTTGGAGGCGATGCGCCGCCGTGAGTTCCGGAGTCAGTCAGTTCGGGCGGTGGCGGCATTTCTGGCAGCAATAGGGGCGGATGCCGGGCAGCTCCGATACGCAACTCGGCGTCCGATGCACATTCAGCCGAGGCTTCCGCCGACTGGCCGGGGCGCTACGGCTCGGACTACTAAACCTCTATTCATGCGTCAACGTCGCGCGGCATAGAGGTTCGTGGGGTCAGTCGGAAACGCGTCGCTAGTGACACGATGGGGTCATAGTGTGCGCTGTCGCGCGACGTCACACGGAGGGCGCGGCCGGCTCCTCGGACCCATGGAGAAGCACGAAGCGCCAGCGGCCCTCGCGCCGCAGCAGCGTGCCGGTCAGGCAGTACGGGATGACCCTCTGATCGGCGCTAGGGACGTCAACCAACTCGTCGCCGACTGCGACAAATGACGCCCAAGGTCCGTCTATCCGCACCCAGCGGTCGTGCCAGCGCCAGCTGTAGCGTTGTGGCGCGGCATAGATCCGCCGGAAGAACGCCTCCACGGCGGCCGGTCCACGATGAGCGTCGACGCCCTCGCTGGGAATGACGGTTACATCAGCGTCCGCAGCCAGCAGCGCCAGAGTCGCGTCGATGTCCTGCGCGGCGAGAGCGTCGCCGAACTCATCGATGGCACCCAGAACGTCTCGAACCGGTGACCGCTCGTTCACGGGATGGACAATACTTGAGGTCGGTTGCCTAAGCCGGCGCATGTCGGAGTGCAACCGCGCGTCCGGGAACACCGCGGCGCGGCGGCCGAGATACGGACACACCCGTTCGGGGCGCCGCATTGGCGGCGCGATCGCCGGCACGATGTACTCATAGTGTGCGCCGCTCTCCTGTTTGGGCTGCGAGGCAGTCCGCGGAGAAGCTGGCTACACCGGCTACGCCGGGTCATCGGCGGTGCAGTGGATCCGACGCTCGACTTCCCGATGCCTCGCGGCTCGACAGTCCGCGTTGTGCCGACCCGGGCCTGCGCTGCGTCGTTACCTTGCAGGCGGCTACGCTCCACGTCCATCGACGGCGCGAGGCACACGCTGGGACCTGCCTAGAAACCGGGCACCGAGTGTGGTAGGAATCCACTTGACCGCCGGACCAACAGCAATTGACAGAGCCCACCGCTTTCGCTGGGAAACGAACCTCGGATCTGTCCTCAGACGGGAGGCATCACGCTGTCACAGCTCGAGGAGATCGAACGAAAGTTTCGGAGTGGAGCACTCGTGCCGAGAGGGCCATCCGTGACGATCGCTCTAGCTGGCCCGCGTCCTCAACCGGGGGAGGTTCTGGCAGGACCATACGTGATTGAGGCGGTGTGGCCCGATAAGCACGCCGGCCAGTGGAAGGTGTCCGTGCGCCGCCTGGTGGAGCCCTCCTCGTCAGATTGAGGCTGCGGTTCGTTGCCGGCCGTAGCCCACCGGCTGGTTGGCGCCGGCCATCGGGGCGCTAACTCTTGGCGGTAATCCGTCGACCGCCCTCTCGTCTTGTCGGCGTCCGCCGCGTCGCGATGAAGTCATAGGGTCAACCTCGGACCCAGGCGAAGCGCATATCTTGTGCGTGCTCGCGTCCGGCGATATGACTCGCGAAGCGGGTCCGGTGCGCCCAGCACTTTTCGTGCCATCGGTCAGGCACCCCGAGCACCCTTCGTCGCAGCGATGATCGGACGCTACACGTCGAGCCACTTGCCGGCACGCTCGCCGGCGCCGGCAAAGCCAGGCTCCGGCGCGAGTTGCCAGACGATCCCGTAGCGGTCGCGGAAGCCACCACTGCCCTCGTCCCACTCTTCGCCGTCGTTCAGCCTCGCCCGTAGAGCGGCCATCTCGGCTTCGCGCATGACCAGACCGATGAACAGCGGCCGCCGTCGTTCGGCGTCGAGGTCGGCTATGGCAGGCGACGCCTCATTGAAGAGTGCGAGAGTGAAGCTGCCGCGTCGCAGCGCGACCATGTACGGCTCGATGCCAGCCCGCCGGGCGTCGTCCCAGTCCTTGTTGGGCGGGAGTTGTGCATCCCCTTCGGGCGTGGCGGCCTCGCGCGTGACGACGTCCATGTCGAACAGACGCGTGTAGTAGCGTTCTGCCTGCTCAAGATCGGGCACCGTGATGGCGATGTGCTGGAAGGCGGGCGTCGGCTCCACCGACCAACACTATCCCTCTTGACGCGAAGCCGAGGGACCGTTCTGCGCCCCCTGGGCCAGTTGGTATTGGCGCGGTGGCACTCCGGCCGTGCGCAACCGACCACGACACCATCTGGTCATGGTGGCAAGGTGGCCGGCGCCAGCCGAGGACTTCCGCCCGCGAGTGGACACGCGAGGGCAGGCACTCGTCGCGCTATTTACAGGCCAATCGTGCTGTGACCGCTCGGCTTCCACTTCCGCCCTCGACCGAGTTCAACTAGAGTGGCGCGGCGGATGCGCAGGGAAGAGGCAGATGCGGAATGAGGCGGTTCGAGTACAAGGCATCAGATCGCTGCCGGAGCCGCGACCTGGCAGCCTACGCAAGATGAGGCCCAGATGATGGAGATGTGTCGCCACATATCCGAGGCTGTTCAAGCTAGTCAGCGGCACTCGGCGAGACGGCGAAGAGTCGATAAGTACCGGGCAGGCCCCGAAGCTGGTGCTCGCCGCGATCCTCCAGGTCAACGCCTGCGTCGCGGGCCAGCGACGCGGTGATTTCGGAGACGAGCACCTCAGACGGAGCCGCCAGGCCCAGGATGCGGGACGCTTCGTGGATCGCAATGCCGTGGAGTGTCTTCTCGGCGACCTCCACTTCACCTATGTGCACTGCCGCCCGGATAGCCAGTCCTGCATGACCTGCCGCTTCGCTCAGCGCGAGGGAACAACGGATCGCGCGGGCCGCCCCGTCGAACACCGTCAGTACCCCGTCGCCGGCAAAGTCAACCACACGCCCTCGGTAGCGGGCGACGATCTCGCGTGTCTGGAACTGGTGATCGGCGAGCACATCGCTCCATGCGCGGTCGCCCAGCCGGCGCGCCATGCCGGTCGAGTCAACGACGTCGGTCATCAGCAGAGTGGCCAGTATCCGCTCGCCCAGCGTGGTGGCAGGCGCCAGCCACGTTTTGCCACCCGACCAGGCAAAGGTTTCGAACGGCTCGTCGCCAACCACCCACGCGTCATGGCCGACGGGCAAGTCCATGACATCGAGCGGACCGACTTCGAATTCGGTGCCGTCATCGAGGGCGACGTGGAGCCTTCCTCTGAGCACGAGCCCGAGGTGGCGCACCTGGCAGCTATCGGTGCCAACGACCGGCTTGACGTGCGTCGACCAGCGCCAGCCGGGCTTTTGGATGTCGTGAGACAGGATCAGGCCGCCAACGCTGATCATCTCCGAGCGCGTTGGGCCGAACTCGATCACCTCATCCGCTGACGAGAACCGCCGGACGTACCGACCAGCCACGCTGCTCTCCGCCTGCTTGAAGGCCATCTTACCGACCTGCGCTGAGCCTCTCCGCCTTGCGTTGCCGAGCGCGCGCTGGTGCGCACGACAAGCATCGAGCCTGAGGCGCGCTGAGGCAGGTTCTTGCAACGTGCGGAGGCCGCTCGCCCGAGGATAGCTGGTCGCGCTCATCGGCCGGCTATCGGGATCACGCATCTTGGCCGACGGCCTCCTGGGCGCCGCCCGAACAGCACTTCGGCAAGGCCGCCCTCGAGCGGAAGGCGGCCGAACCGACAGTCGAAGAAGCGACCGCTGAGTCGGAACCCGCGCAGCCAACCGAAGACGCGAGCGCCGAACCGCCGCCCAAGGCCAAGCGTGGGCGCCGACGGGCGGAGCCGGCCGCCGAGGTCGAGCAGGAGGGCGCTGCCGGGTAGATCGGCCGCCTGAAGCCAACGCGCGGGCCCTGGGCGCAAGCTCGGGGCCTTTCTCGTTGCCCTGCTCACGCGACGTACCAGGCGAGTGGGTCGTCATCCGTTACGAAAGACAGCGGGCGGGTGCTTGAGCCCCCTTGGGGGCACCATTTCTGTCTCCCAGAAACGGCTGTGCGGGCAACCAGCGACACTGGCCGTGGCCAGAGCCCTGCTCCGGGGCAAGGGCAGAAGCCGGCCCCTAGGCGTCAGCTTCGGGATCCGCGGCGCGGAGGAAGGTCAGAACGGCGAGTACGCGACGGTTCGACGCTGGGTCCGCCTGCGCGGACTGCGCCGAGCGTGGTGGCTCGAGTGCGCGAGTCTGTTCCAATTGCGGAAGAGCCATTACCGACGCACTAGCGGCGTATGGAAGCATAGTGTTCGTCTAGCAGCTCGGCGGAGGTAACCTCGGGCAACCGCAAGCGCGCGTCAGAGCTCAGGAACAGGGAGGCAGGGCTATGCGTGAACTCGATGGGATGCGCATCGTCGGCCCGGCTGAGGGCGAGTTCGAGGAAAGCACACGATCGAAGTGGCGCGAGCTTGTTTCCGCTTCCGATACGGGGAGTCGCTGGAGGCTGGGGGAGGTGACCGCCGAGCCCGACGAGGGCGTCGCCACGCACCTTCATCCCGGCGAGCCAGAGGCGCTCATCATCCTCGACGGCGAGGTAGAGCTACACGGAGCGCATGGCACGGCCGAGCTTCGGCCAGGCGATGTCGTCTTCATCCCGCCCGACACGGAACACGGGCTACGTACACCGAGCGGCGGGCGCTGGCTGGCCATCTGGCCCATCCGCGAGCGCGTACCAGGCAAGCGGTATTCCGGCTGAGCCGGTGCGTTCCACGAGCGATCCGTGAATACCGAGCGCGAGAAGGCGTGGGCTGAGCTGCTCGAGGCCACGCCAGCCGGCTGGTACGTCGGCCAGCCGAGCTACCGCGACGAGCGGCGGGAGTGGTTGCTGTATGCCTTCGATCCGACCTAGAGACCGGTTGTGGGCTTAGGAAGCGGGAGTGGACCGCGGTAGCTCCTACCGAAGTCGAGGTCGTGCGCGAGATGGCTCGTTGTCTACGCGAGATCGCGGCGGGACGGGTTCGACGCTAGTCCGCTACTGCACTGCCGTCCTCGGGCACCTTGCCGCGCGACAGACCGCTGCGGCGAAGGCGCCCGGGGAAGGGCGAACTGGAGCAGTTGCCTCGATCACAACTGGTC
>DATKBB010000046.1:0-11654 GCA_035514295.1 Candidatus Limnocylindria bacterium
GACGTTTGTGAAGGAGGCCAACCGTGCTCCAAGCCGCTACTCTTGACTGCGTGCAACGTGCGTCAGAACGACCTGAGCTGCTCGACGGACCGCTGGATGGGGACCTCCTGAAGGGCAACCTGCGCGACATGGCGCGGGTCAATCGCTGGCTGGGCGGAGCTCACCTCTCGTGGCGAGCGCTGGAGCGCGCCTGGCCGGCAGACACGCCGGCTGGCGCGCCCTTGCGCCTGCTCGACGTTGGAACCGGCAGGGCCGACATCCCGCTGTTCCTGCTCGAGCGCGCCGCGCGGGCCGGGCGCGCGCTCGAGATCGTGGCTACGGACGTTCGCCCGGAGATCGTGGCCCTGGCGAAGCGGATGACTGCAGGCCGGCCCGGGCTGACCGTCGAGCAGTCGCCTGCCGGCATCATCGATCGGCCGGAGGCATCGTTCGACGTGGTCCATGCTTCGCTCGTGCTGCACCATCTGGAACCTCCTGCGGCGACCGGGCTGCTGGCCGAGATGGCGCGCCTGTCGCGCGGCACGGTCGTCGTCAACGACCTGGTCCGTGCGCGACATTGGTGGCTGGCGGCGTGGCTGCTTTCGCGCGTGGCGACGGGCAACTCGTACACCCGCCACGATGCCCCGCTGTCGGTCAGGCGCTCCTACCAGCCGGCCGAGCTCGAGCGGCTCGCCGCGGCGGCCGGCCTCAGGCGCGAGGCGCTGCTTACCGACCGGCTGCGCCATCGCTACGCGCTGCTGCTCCGCCGCGGCTGATGCGCGCGCACGAAGCGGAGATAGCGGTCGTCGGGGGCGGCCCGGCCGGGGCGGCCGTGGCGCTGCGGCTGGCTGCGGCCGGACACGAAACGGTCCTCTTTGAAAGGTTGCCCGAGCCGCGCTGGCGAGCGGCCGGCGTGTACACCTCTCCGCTCACCAGACGCCGGCTGCTGGACCTCGGCCTAAGCGCCGAGCGGGTGGCCGCCCTAATCAGGCCGGTGTCGGCGATGGTCGTCGGCTCGGCCGACGGACGGGCAAGCTGCCGGCTGGAGTACCCGGATCCGGCACACGCCTGCGGCGTCGACCGCGTTCGGCTCGAGGCGGCGCTCCTCGAGCGAGCCCGCTCGGCCGGCGTAGAGGTCCACGAGGGCAGCCCGGTGACGCGGCTGGAGTTTGGGTTTGGCAAGCCGCGCGTGCATGTGTCCGGGCCGGCTGGGCGCAGCGTGTGGCGGGCTCGCCTGGTCGTGGGCGCAGACGGGCCCACCTCGCTGGTGGCGCGCTCGGCCGGCGTGAGCCTGCCCACGCGCCACTTCCGGCGCGCCGGGCTGACGCTCCACCACGCGGATCCGGCCGCGGCTCCGCCCGGCGCGCCGATGGAGGCCGAACTGGTCGTGGGCCAGGGCTGGTACCTGGGCATCGCGCCGGTGCCCGGCGGACGTCAGAACCTGGGGCTGGTGGTGGGCGAGGGTCATCTGCGCCGTGAGCTGCGTCGCCCGCAGGGCGCCCACGGCGTGCTGGCCCAGGCGCTGGCCGCGCTGCCCGGGCGGCAACGATCGTGGAGCACGTCGCCGGCCACCGACGAGCTGCGCGTAGCGCTGCCGCTGGCCCACCGCGTGGCGAGATCTGCCGGGCGCGACTTCCTGCTGGTGGGCGACGCGGCCGGCTTCGTCGACCCGCTCAGCGGCGAGGGTCTGCAGCGCGCGCTGGCCTCGGCCGAGCTGGCAGCCGAGGCGATCTCAGACTGGTCGGTCGGCGACCGGGCGGCATTGACCCGCTACGAAGCCCGGCTGCGGGCGCGCTTCCGCAGCAAGGACGTGCTCTCCTGGCTGCTGCAGGCCTTCCTGGTCAACCCTCCCCTGGCCGGCTACGCGCTGGCCAACCTGCAGCGTCGCGCCGGGCTGCGCCGGACGTTCAGCCTGGCCCTGGCGGACATGCTGCCCGCCTCGCGGGTGCTGGATCCGCGATTCCTGGCGCAGGTCCTTGCACCATGAGCGGCTAGGATGGTCGCGGGATGCAATCCATCATCTCGATCTCGATCGACGCACCGCCCGCCCGGGTCCTCGAACTAGCCGGCGACATCGAGCGCTGGCCTTCACTGCTCCCGCATTACCTGAAGGTGACCGTCCAGTCACGTGTTGCGGAACGAGTGGTAGCCCAGATGGTAGCCGTGCGCCAATTTGGGCCGCTGCCCGTGCCTGTTACGTGGCGTGCCGAGCAGTGGGCTGACGCGTCGGACGACCAGGACCTTCGGCTCCACTTCCGCCACGTACGGGGAGTGACGCGCGGCATGCAGGTCACCTGGCACATCCGCCCAGACGGCCCGGGCGCGCAGGTCACCATCGAGCACGATTTCAGGCGCCCCTTGCCGCTGCTTGGGTCAGAACTGCTGCCGCGCTTCGTCAACCGCTTCTTCGTGCGACCGATCGCCGGCCGGACGCTGACCACCTTCAAGGCGCTGGCCGAGGAGCGCGATAGCAACGAAGGCGGCGGCAGCGGCGGCAGCGGCCGCTGATGGCCCGCCCACCGCGCAGAGTCTGGATCACCGGCCTCGGGCTGGTGACACCTGTGGGTACGGGTGTCGAATCGTTCTGGGCCGGCCTGCAGGCGGGGCGTTCGCCGGTCAAGCGCATCGACCGCTTCGATCCCTCGCCCTTCCGCTCGCAGGTGGCCGCCCAAATCGACGACTTCGACCCGACCGACTACATGGAGCCCAAGGCCGCCCGGCAGACGGACCGCTTCAGCCAGCTGGGGCTGGCCGCCGGCCGGCTGGCCCTCGCTGACGCCGGCCTGCAGGTCGGCCGCGCCGGGGCTGCCCGCCCGGAGCGATTCGCCGTCTACGTCGGGTCGGCGCTGGGTGGCATCGCCTACGCCGAAGCGCAGCACGAGCGCTACCTCGAGCGTGGCATCCGCGCGGTGGCGCCGAACCTGGCCCTGGCCGTCTTCGGCGGCGCCGCTCCGGCCAACCTGGGTATCGCGCTGGGGCTTCACGGTCCCATCCTCTCGACGGCCAACTCCTGTGCGGCCGGTGCCGTCGCCCTGGGCGAAGCCTTCCACCTGGTGCGCGACGGCGGTGCCGACGCGGCCCTCGCCGGCGGCGTGGAGGTGCCGCTCAGCCCGCTTGCCTTTGGGGCCTTCGACATCATCCGTGCACTGTCGGCGGGGCACAACGATCGGCCGGCCTCAGCTGCACGTCCATTCGATACGGAGCGCGACGGATTCGTGATGGGCGAGGGCGCGGCTCTGCTGGTGCTCGAGGCGGAGGAGGTGGCACTCCGGCGAGGTGCCCGGCCCTACGCCGAGTTGCGCGGCTTCGCGGCCACCAGCGATGCCCACCACATGGTTCAGCCGCGGCCCGACGGCCGCCAGGCGGCGCGCGCGGCACGCCTGGCGCTGGCCGACGGCCGGCTGCGCGCCGCCGAGGTGGACTACGTGAGCGCCCATGCCTCGTCCACGCCGCTGGGCGATGTGGCCGAGGCGCGCGCCCTGGCCCTGGCCCTTGGGCCGCGCGCCGAGCAGGTGCCGGTCAGCGGCACGAAGGCCTACTACGGCCATCCGCTGGGAGCATCGGGCGCAATCGAGGCAGCCATCTGTGCTTTGGCCATTCGCCGTGGTTGGCTGCCCGGCACACTCAACCTTGAGCAGCCGGACGCGCAAGTGGCTCAGCTGCTGCCCGGCCTCCTGAGCGCTGCGCTGGAGGCGGATGTTCGGGGCGCGCTGTCCGTCTCTTTCGGCTTCGGCGGTCTCAACGCAGCCCTGGCGCTGAGCGCTCCGCGCCCGACGCGCTAGTCGGCCGGGCCCAGGACGATGAAGGCGTCCAGGTCGGTGCGCGGGCGGGCGGCTGTGCCCGCATTCTGCAGGCTGATGGTTTGGCTGGGCACGCCGGCGGAGGTATCGGCCAGCGGGCTGACGTAGAGCACCCTTCGGTAGAGCCCGCTGGAGTGCCAGGCGTTGACGGTCGCGACCTGGCTGCCGGACAGGTGGACGTGGGTCTGCCCGTGCCTGGGCCCGCGCACGCTGACCCAGGCCACCTGGCTGCCCTCAAAGCTCAGGCTCAGCATGGCGCCGGGCGCCAGGCTGCGCGCGAAGCCGCCGCCGATGGTCGCCGTGGAACTGCGCTGCAGCCAGTCTGCGCCGCGCGTGATGGCCGGGTTGCGCTCGTCGTAGAGCGTCACGCGCAGTGTCTGGCCTGGCGTCCACGGGCTGCGATTGCCGGCGGCGTCCGTCGCCCGCGCCCGGTACTGCACCGTCCGCCCGAACTGGACTTCGCCGAAGGCCGTTCGCGCCGACGGCCCGGGGAGCGACACACTCTGCCACGCTCCCCCGTTCACGCGCCGCTGGAGCTCGATGCGCGCGAGCCCGCTGTGAGCATCGTCCGCGGTCCAGCCAATGGCGAGCTTGGCCTTGGTCCTGGAGAGCTGCAGCCCGCCGCGCAGCTGCAGGCGGGGTGCCGAGATGCTGGGCGGCGTCACGTCCGGGTGCACGACCAGCGCGACCGTATCCTCGACTTTCTGCGTGCGAGCCGTGACGGTGTGCTCGCCCGGCTCGAGGGCCGTCAACTGCGCGCTGCTGTTGGCAGTGGCCGCGCCGCTGCTGACGGTCCAGCTGAGGCTGGCCGGGGCGATAGCGATGCCGTTGTGGTTGGCATCGTGGCCCTTGACGACGTACTGGACCTGCTGCCCCTGGTAAAGCTCGGTCTGGCGTGGCGAGAGCAGCAGCGTGTCGAGCTCACCCGTGGGCACGGTGCTGACGACCTGCAGCGTCGTGGCGACCGTCCGCTCGCTGCCGTCCGAGGGCGTGTTGACGATGCTCGCCTCGATGTCTCCAGGACGCCGGACGGCCAATGTCGTCGAGCCGCCGCCATCGAGGTTGAGCGCGCTGACGGCGCCCTGTTCGAGCATCAGCTCGGCCATCTCGTGGAGCGTGAGGCCGCCGCTGTCGGCGGAGCGGCCGTCGACCGTCACGAGCAACACCCTCCCTTCTTCGGTGATGCCCACGGCGCTCCGGGGATGGGTTGCGGTGGCCGTGCTCGGGCGCAGCGGAACGATGTGCGTCTCACCGTCCTGCACCAGCAGCTCACGTCCGCCGACGGCCTGCACGATGCCCTCCCAGCCGGGCTCGATAGTCAGGCTGATCGTCAGGGGGTCACCCACTGCCAGCTGGCGAAATGGCTCGGCCGCGGCGCCCGTCACGGAGATGACAACGTGTCCGGCCGCGATGGGCGTATTGCCCTGCCCACGGCGCACCTGCGCGACCGTGCCGCTGTACGTGCCACTTGGGCGCAGCGGGAGGTTCAGGCCATCGATCACGTACTCGTCGCCGTTCGTGTCCGTCCGAGTTCGAATGTCGAAGCGGGGCGTGAACAGCACTCCCTCGTCGGCCAGGCGCCCCTGGTTGACGCGCAGTAGCCGGCCAACTGCTCCGCCGGGCATGGCCACCTCGATGTCCAGCGTGGGCATGCCGATCATGGGCTGCCCGGCGCCGTCGATGGCGAAGCTCAGGATGGGTCCCAGGCCGGCCCACACTCGGCCGGCAGTCAGCAGCTCGCCGTTGCGCACGTTCAGGCCGCGCGCCGCCACATGGCCCGTCGGCCACGACCCGAAGGTCGAGCCATTGATGGTTGCCACGACCCGCCTGCCTTCGCGGCTGTAGGCCAGTGCCTGGCTGGTCGTGCGCTCGCGAGCGTTGACTCGGTTTGATGCGAGGGAGGTGCGCAGGGCGACTCCACTGGCGTGCGGGTCGACCTCGACCACGTTGACGGTCTGCTTGCCGGCGCTGGCCGTGGCGGTGCCCCAGTCGCGCGTCACGCCGGGCGCAACGGGATGCGAACCCAGCGACGCGTAGGCGGAAGTGATCGCCGAGCGTACCGGCGCCACGCCGGAGGTCACGACGAGGAGGAGGGCGACTAAGAGCCGGCCGAGACGCACCCGGTATCCCCACATTGCCGGGGACCGCGCTGGCCCCTCTGTCTTGAGAAGCTAGCCCATCCGTACTACGGCGCCGACCCCCCAAATCAGCGGCGCACCAGACCTGACTACCCGTTCGTGCTCTGCGGAGTGCGGGCCGCCTCAGTCGATGGTGAAGTAGTCGGGGCCCTGATAGGCGCCGCTGTGCTCCTTGCGGATCTGCATCAGCACGTCGTTGAGCAGGGTGCTGGCGCCGAAGCGGAAGAGATCAGGCGTCATCCAGCGCGGCCCGAGTGTCTCGTACAGGACGACCAGGTACTGGATCGCTTCCTTGGCCGTGCGGATGCCGCCGGCCGGCTTCATGCCCACGATGCGGCCGGTGCGCCGCTCGAAGTCGCGGATGGCGTCGAGCATGACCAGCGTCACGGGGAGCGTGGCCGCCGGCTGGACCTTGCCGGTGGAGGTCTTGATGAAATCCGCCCCGGCGGCCATGGCCAGGATGCTCGCCCGGCGGACGTTGTCGTAGGTCTCGAGTTCGCCCGTCTCGAGAATCACCTTCAGATGGGCCTCACCGCAGGCCTCCTTGACGGCCACGATCTCCTCGAAGACCGTCCGGTAGTCGCCCTGCAGGAAGGCGCCGCGGTCGATGACCATGTCGATCTCGTCGGCGCCGGCCAGCACCGCCTGGCGCGTCTCACTCAGCTTCACCTCGGTGAAGGTCTGGCCCGACGGGAAGCCGGTGGCCACGCTGGCCACCTTCACGCCGCTGTCAGCCAGTGCCTTCTTGGCCACCGGGATGAGCGTGGGGTAGATGCAGATAGCGGCCACGCTGGGGATGGACGGGTCGCCCGGGTCCGGGCGTACGCCCTTGGCGCACAGCGCGCGGACCTTGCCCTCCGTGTCCTTACCCTCGAGCGTGGTCAGGTCCATCATCCGGATGGCCAGGTCGAGTGCCCAGAGCTTGGACTGCTTCTTGATCGAGCGCCGCTTGAGGCTGTCGACCCGCTCCTCGATGCCCACCTGGTCCACGCCGCCCACGCGCTCCAGCATCGACTCGATGCCCTCGCCGCGCCCCACCCAGGCGCGAACCAGGGCGCTTGCCTGGCCTTCTGCCGAGGTGCCGGTCCGCTCCAACGTGCTGCTCACAGCGGGCATGTTACATCGCCTGCCCGTCGCGGCCAAGGCCGGGGCTTGACAGCGTCCTATGTCTCAGTGACCATCTAGTCACCCATGACCGACGAGACCGTTCTAGACGCAATCATGCGCGCCCTTGCAGATCCAACACGGCGCCGTCTGTACGGGTTCCTGCGCACCAGCGCCGGCCTGACCACCGGGCAGCTGGCCCAGCGCGTACCCGGCATGACCCGCTGGGGAGTGATGAAGCACATCTCCGTACTGCGCGAGGCCGGCCTGCTCCAGACACTGCCCGAAGGCAGGCGTCGGCGGCACTACGTGGAGCGGGGCGCACTCCGGCCGGTGCAGCGCTGGCTGGAGCAGCACGAAGACGGCTGATCTCGGCTGAACCTCTTCAGGCCGGCCGCTGCAGCTCGTCCAGCCGCGCCGGCCAGTCTTTCCCGAGCACCGCGGCGGCCAGGATGGCCCCGTCGCGCAGGCTGGCCTGGCTGACGCCGGCCGCCTCGAGCCGGAAGTGCCCGAGCAGTGCCTCGACCAGTGCGGCGCCGGCCGGCAGCTGGCGTGCGCGCCGGGCGTTGATGCCGTAGCGCTCCACCAGCTCCTCGTGAGAGAGTCGCAGCAGTAGGCCGTGCGCCTCTTCCAATCCTGCTCGCGACAGCGGCACCAGTTTCACCAGGTTCGTGGCCGTGCCGCCTACGAAGATCGCCCGCTCCACCAGGCGGGCCGGCAGCGCACCGACGAGAGGGCGCGCTCCAGCTCGCAGCCTATCGAACTCGCTGGGCGTAGGCGGGTCGTTGAGGACGATGCCCAAGCCCAGCCGCGCCGAGCCAGTGGGCAGCGAGTGGAGGACGGGCGGCAGGCCGGGCTGAGCCATGATGATTTCGGTTGAACCGCCGCCTATGTCGACGATCAGCGTGGGGATCTCCGGCTCACGACCGCCGCTGACGCCTACGTAGGTCAGCCACGCCTCAGCCTCTACGTCGAGGATGTGCAGCGGCTGATGGAAGGCGCGCTCGACATCGGCGCTCAGCTCGCTGGCGTTCGTCGCTCGGCGGAGGGGTTCGGTTCCAAGCAGAGTGACCGCTTGGGCACCTTTCTCGTGGGCAATCCGCGTCAGGACCAGCAGCGCCTCGAGTACTTGCCTGCGGCTGGCCTCGGGCAGTTCGCCCGTCTGGTCCACCACATCACCCAGGCCCAGCAGCACGCTCTGTTCGTGGAGGTGGCTGAGCGCGCCTGCCCTGATCTCCGCCACGAGCAGGTGGATGCTGTTGCTGCCCACGTCCACGGCAGCGCCCACGTATCTCTCCGGCTCGCTCACGACGTCAGACCGGCGGCAGCCCTTGCCGGCCGTGGACGAGGAAGTGCGCGAACCAGTCGCGTATGCGCTCGATGTTCTCCACCCGACGATGAGGCTTGCCGCTCCGCGTCAGCTCATGTGACTCCTCGGGCACGCGCAGGAAGCGCACCGGCCGGCGCAGGGAGCGCAGGACCGTGAACAGCTCCTCCCCCTGCGTGATCGGCGTGCGCAGGTCCTTCTCGGCGTGCTGTATCAGAAGCGGCGTGCGGATATCCTGGGCGTAGGCCAGCGGGCTGTGCCGGCGGTAGAGGTCGGGATCCTCCCAGGGGTTGACCCCGTACTCGTAGCGCCCAAAGGCTGGTCCGGCGATGTCGCCGCTGAGCATTTCGCTGGTCATGTCGTTGACGGAGCGGGCCGAGACGGCCGCCTTGAAACGATCCGTGTGACCCACGATCCAGCTGGTCAGGTAACCGCCGTACGAGCCGCCGGTCACGCCCAGCCGATCGCCGTCGACCAGGCCATCTGCGATCAGGCTGTCCACACCGGCCAGCACGTCGCGCATGGGGCCGTCTCCCCAATTGCGGAAGTTGGCGCTCATGAATTCCTGCCCGTAGCCCTCCGAGCCGCGCGGGTTGCAGGCATAGACGCTCATGCCCGCCGCGACCAGGCATTGCCACTCCCACATCAGCGACCAGCCGTAGAGCGTGGCCGGGCCGCCGTGTATCTGCACGACCAGCGGCGCCGGCCGGCCGTCGCGCTCCGCTGCCCGGTAGAACCAGCCCTGCACCCGTCGGCCGTCGACCTCGTGCCAGCGGCTGACCGGAGCCACGCGCTCGACGTCGGTCCAGGCCTCGGCCATCAGTTCCGTCAGCCGGCGCGGCTCGAGGCCGTCCCGGGGCGGTGCGACGGGAGAGACGTCCAGTGTCACGACATCGGGCGCATCGGTGGCGGTGGCACGCAGCGCAGCCACGCGCTGCCGGCCATCGCCCAGGGCGACGGCCGTGCTGCGTGAAAGGTAGTGCTCGCCTCGCGTCAGCCGATCTGTCGCCCTGCTCTCCACGTCCACACGCCATAGCTCGTAGCTGCCCTCGCTCGGCGCCGCGAAAAGGATCGCGCGGCCGTCACCGCTCCAGGCGGGGCGCGTAGGCGCGAAGCCGAACAGATCGCTGTTCATGGCGGCGGCCGCCTCCAGATCGGTCTCGGCGGTCAGGTTCTCGCCTTCGCCGGCCTCATCGGCCCGAAAGCGCCAGACGTCGCTGCGCGTGCTGCCCTTGGCCGTGAAGCGGTGACCGAGCGCGGCCAGCCACGTGCCGTCCGGGCTCCAGGCGGGCTGGCTGAAGCTGCGCTCGCCGCGGCCGCCGCTCAGGCGGCGGACCTTGCCGTCCGCGACGGCCACGCAGTAGATGTCATGGCGCCAGGTCAGGTCCGCGTCGCGGTGGCGATTGGAAACGAACGCGATCTGGCTGCCGTCCGGGCTCCAGGCAGGCTGCTCGTCCCGGCCCCGGCCGTTTGTGAGGCGGCGCAGGGTGCCGTCACCCACATCGGCCAGCCACAACTTGGGCGGGTGCTCGTAGATGTAGCCCTCGCCGTTGAGCATGTACTGCAGCCGGTCGATCAGTTTGGCGTCGCGCTCCGGCGGCTGGCCAGGCGCGCGCTCCCGCCGCTCACGCGCCGCGCGCTCTGCTCCGCTGACCAGGCACAACCGGCGCCCGTCCGGGCTCCAGCAGATGTCCCGCACATCCTGCGGCAGGCGGGTCATCTGGCGCGCCTCGCCGCCGGCCATGGGCAGCAGCCAGACCTGCACCCTGCCCTCCCTGGGCAGCTCCTGCTGGCCGCCCAGCTCCGCCGCGCCGCCCTTCACCAGGACGTGCTCCCGATTGCTCAGGAAGGCCAGTGTCTGCCCGTCCGGGCTCCAGCGCGGCAGGCGGTCCTCGGTCGCCCCGAGGGTCAGACGGCGCGGCGGCGCCGAGCCGTCGGCCGGCACCAGCCAGAGCGATGTGCGGTAGTCGTCCTTGTCCGGATTGGGCTCCTTGAGCGCGAAGCAGATCTGCCTGCCGTCGGGCGAGAGCTCGACTTCGATCGGCACGCGCAGCGTGTACAGGTCGGAGGGCTGGGGCGCTCGGGGCATGCGTCGGTGCGTCCTTTCGGGTGGAGGGCGGGGTGCTGACCGGCGGCAGGCTAGTCTAATGACGGTGAGCAGCAACTTCACGTCGGGCGGCGAGTACCTCTCTCCGCGACGCATCCACGCCGACCGGCCGAACTCGACGCTGGAGATCGAGTGGTCCGACGGCCACGTCACGCGCTACGACTTCACCACGTTGCGCTGGCTCTGCCCCTGCGCCTTCTGCCGGGGCGAAGCCGGCATGCCCGGCTGGCTGGACTCGAACCCGACGCTGAGCCCGGCCCAGACCCAGCTGACCGACCTTGCGCTGGTGGGCAATTACGCCGTCCAGCCCACCTGGGCGGACGGGCATCACACGGGCTTCTATACCTTCCAGCGCCTGCGCGACGAGTGTCCCTGCCCCGAAGACAGCCAGCGGCGGGAACGCGATCACGCCGCGCATGGCGGCCGGGCCGGCGGGCCGCGCCGCCTGGGCTAGCCCAGAGACGACTGGACCCGGCGGGGCCCGCTGATCATGGGAGGGTACCTTTGGGCCTCTGGCTGGGCGGTGCGCCCAAGCACCATCATGCGGGGCGCAGCACAGCCATTGCTAGACTGGTCCGTCCCATGACCGCCATTCGACAGCCCGCAAGTCGCCCGCGCCGGCGCGCGGCCGGTGCCACGCAGATGCCGTACATCAACCGCGAGCTGTCGTGGCTCGAGTTCAACGCGCGGGTGCTGTACGAGGCGCAGGACGAGCGCAACCCGCTGCTCGAGCGGACTCGTTTCCTGGCCATCTTCGCCAGCAACCTCGACGAGTTCTTCCAGGTGCGCGTGGCCGGCCTCAAGCAGCAGGTCAGCGCCGGCCGCTCCAACCCCACGCCAGACGGCCTGAGCGCGGCCGAGACGCTCGACGCCGTCCGCAACCGGCTGCTGCCGCTGGTGGCCGAGCACTCGGCCGCCTACGCCCGCATCCGCGACGAGCTGGCCGAGGAGGAGATACGCATCGTGCGCTACGAGGAGCGCCCTGAGCGGCACCTCGAGCTGCGCAGCCGCTTCCTGGACGAGATCTTCCCGGTCCTCACGCCGCTGGCCGTCGATCCCGGGCACCCGTTCCCGTACATCAGCGACCTGTCGCTATCGCTGGCCGTGACGGTGCGCGACCCGCTCAGTGGCGAGCGGCGCTTCGCACGGGTGAAGGTGCCGCCCATCCTGCCCCGCCTGATCGAGGTGGGCCAGCAGAC